>NZ_JBEXCY010000258.1:0-15013 GCF_040605515.1 Dactylosporangium sp. NPDC005572
CTGCGCCTCGCGGGTGCGGGCCGGCGGCCAGCTGACGTCGCACGCCCGGTGCCCGCCCGCCGCGAACCCCTCCGTCAGCAGCAGCACCGCGTCGCCGGGCCGCCCGTCGAGCAGCGCGAGCCGGGCCCGGACCTGGTGCAGGCCGCCGGGCAGCGACATGTGCTCGATCCCGGCGAGGTGTACCTCCGCGTCGCCGGCGTCACCGCGCAGCGCGGCGACCATGGCCAGGTTGGTGCGGGCGAACATCTCGGCGACGTGCTCGCCGGTCTCGACCGCGAGCTCGCACGCCTCGAACGAGTCGGCGACGACCCGGTCGAGCTGCCCGAGCCAGATCCGTCCCCAGCCGCCGACTCCGAGCGTCCGGGCGAGCGAGCCGAGCAGGCCCTGCGCGCGGCTCGCGTCGGCCGCGCCGGCGTGCCACCGGGAGGCGCGGGGCAGGTCGCCGAGGACGAACGCGGCGCTGGCGAGGTACCGCAGCTCCTCGACCCCCCGCGGCGCCTGCCGGGCGAGCCGGCGCAGCAGGTCGGCGCCGTGGGCGTCGGGCGCGTTGTACGCGAGGATCGTGAGCCGCCGCCCGTCGTCGGGCCCGATGGGCAGCACGTCGAGCGCGTCGGCGACCGCGGCCCGCTCGGCGGCACCGCCGGCGAGGAAGAAGCAGCGGGCCCCGGCCTGCCAGAGCAGCTCGGCGCCGACGTCGCCGCTGCCGCTCGCCCGGGCGGCGGCGACGAGCTCCTGGATCCGGGGCGCTCCCCCGTCGGGCTCGAACGCGACGGTCTCGGCCAGGCTGAGCAGCCGTCCCCGCCGCTCGGGGTGCTCCAGCGGTTGTCCCTGCTCCACCTGGGTGACCAGCGCGGCGGCCTCGGCGTGGGCGCCCACGCTCGCCGCGAGCTCGGCGGCCTTGACCAGGAGCCCGACGCGGCGCCCGGTGTCGCGGGTCAGCTCTGCGGCCCGGCGCAGGGCGGCGAGCGCGAGCCCGTCGGCCCGCCCGGCCGCGAACGTCTCCAGCCGCAGCGAGAGCCCCTCGTCGGCCCCCGCGGCGGCAGCGGCCCGGTGCCACAGCTGCCGGTGCGGGTCGTCCCCGAGCACCTCGGCGAGCGCGTCGTGCGCGGCGAGCCGCTCGGCGACGCCGGCCCGGGCGTACACGGCCGAGCGCACCAGCGGGTGCCGGAACCGCAGCTCACTGCCGGCGGCGAGCAGCAGGTCGGCGCCGGCCATCTCCTGCACCGTCGCCGCGCCGACGGCCTCGCCGGCGAGCGCGGACGCCGCGAGCCGCAGCCGCCCGGCGTCGCATCCCGGTTCGGCCGCCGCGACGAGCAGCAGGGCCCGGGCGGCCGGGCTGAGCGCCCCGGCCCGCGCGGCGAAGGCCGCCTCAAGCCAGTCGGCGAGCGGCGCGGCGCTCTGCCGGTCGGCCGCCGTCCCCGCGCTCCCCTCGGCAACACTCGCCCCGGCCGTGCGCAGCGCGCGGGGCAGTTCGGCGAGGGCGAGGGGGTTCCCGCCGGCCCGGTCGAGCACCGCGGCCCGGGGACCCGCCGGCAGCCCCGGCACGGCGCCGTCGAGGAGCCGCTCGGCGTCCGGCCGGGCCAGCCCGGCGAGCGTCAGCACGGGCAGCCCCGGCAGCGTCTCGCCGCCGCGCGGGTCGGTCGCCGCGACGACCAGGATCCGCAGGTCACCGATGCGCCGGGCGACGAACGACAGCACGGTACGAGTGGCCCGGTCGACCCAGTGCAGGTCGTCGACGAGCAGCGCGACGGGCGCGGCCTCGGCGAGCAGTTCCAGGGTGGCGAGCGCGACCGCGTAGACGGCGGGCTCCACGTCGTGGCGCCCGAGCGCCGCCCGCAGCGCCTCCTGGTGCTGCGCACCGAGCTCACCGGCGTGCGGAAGGACGGGCTGGAGCAGCCGCCGCAGCCCGTCGTACGGCATCCGCCCCGCCGAGTCCACCCCGGCGCAGCCGGCGACGACGAGCCCGCCGAGCTCGGCGTGGACGGCGGCCAGCAGCGCGCTCTTCCCCATGCCGGCCTCGCCGCGCAGGATCACGGCTGCCCCGTGCCCGCCCCGGGCCCCGTCGGCGAGCCGGCGCAGGACGGCCAGCTCGGCGTCACGGCCGACAAGCTGAGGGGCACCGATGACCGACACGCCCGCCACTTTGACAGACACCGCGGGGGCGATTGGCGTAGATGGCGGTAAATGCCGGGATGCCAAGATGAACTCCGCACTGACAGACAACAACAGCGCAGCGTCAGTCCAGGTCAACCGTCAGTCAACCACCCTGTCAGTACCTGTCACGGGGGCTTGAGCCGGCGCAGGACGGCCAGCGCGTACGTGTCCTCCGGGGTCGCGCCCAGCGCGTCCGGCTGACCGTCCACCGTCACCCGCCAGCCGTCGCCCGCGCGCTCCAGACGGCGGAACCCCTCGCCCAGCAGCGACCGCAGCTGGTCCTCGCGCGGGAACCAGATCGCCTCGTCGCGCTCGATGTCGTCGAGCGCCCACTCCGTCGTCCCGTTGAACCCGATCACCGTCCCGTGCGGGACCTCGTGGATCTGGATGATCATGTCGCTGAGGACGAAGGCCTGGTCGTCCAGGCCGCGGTCCGGGATGCCGAACCGGTCGCCCGGGGCGGGGTCCCACACCAGGCCGGCGGCGCGCAGCTCGTGGGCGAGTTCGACGCTGATCACGCTTCCCATCCTCCCCTGTTACGCGGTTCAGATGCACGCCCAGGGCGGCCCGGCCCGCCATTGACAGCATCAGAGCGCGCACCTACGTTGATGGAACTTATCCGGTTCAGTTCACCGCGCCGACTTCCAACACCCCCTTGAAAGGAATCGACGTGAAGAAACCCCTCGCCGGGCTGCTGGCACTGGCCGCCGCCGCACTCGCGCTCGCCGGGTGCGGCGGCGAAGACGCCGGCGACGACGGCAAGATCGGCGGTGAGATCACCGTCCTGACGCAGCGCACCGACATCGTGAACACGGTCTTCCAGGACTACAAGAAGAAGTTCGAGGCCAAGTATCCCGGGACGACCGTCAAGTTCGAGGCCATCACGGACTACGAGGGCGAGGTCCGGGTCCGGATGAACACCGAGGACTACGGCGACGTCCTGCTCATCCCCAACTCCGTCAACGCCGACCAGCTCCCCGCGTTCTTCGAGCCGCTCGGCAGCGTCGAGGAGCTGCAGGGCAAGTACCGCTTCGTGCGCAACGAGCAGACCTTCGGCGGGAAGGTGTACGGGCTGGCCATCACCGGCAACGCCCAGGGGTACGTCTTCAACAAGAAGATCTGGACCCAGGCCGGCGTCACGCAGCCGCCGAAGACGCCGCAGGAGTTCCTCGACGCGCTCAAGGCGATCAAGGAGAAGACGAGCGCGACCCCGCTGTACACGAACTACAAGGACGGCTGGCCGCTCGGCCAGTGGGAGGGCTCGCGCGGCTCGGTCTCCGGTGACCCCGACGCGGCCATCAAGCTGGGCAAGGACGACAGCCCGTGGGCGGCCGGCAAGGAGCACTTCATCATCGACTCGCTGCTGTACGACGCGGTGAAGGCCGGGTACACCGAGGCCGACCCGACGACCACGAACTGGGAGCAGTCGAAGGGCCTGCTGGGCACCGGCAAGATCGCCACGATGATGCTCGGCTCCTGGTCGATCGTGCAGATGCAGCAGGCCGCGCCGAGCGCGGACGACATCGGCTACTGGCCGTTCCCGAACCAGACCGGTGGCAAGTTCCACACCGTCGTCAGCGGCGACTACAAGAACGCGGTCAACATCCACTCCAAGAACAAGGCCACCGCGCGGGCCTGGGTCGACTGGTTCGCCGACGAGTCGAACTACGCGACCGACCAGGGCGGCGTCTCGCCGCTGAAGTCGGCCGGCATGCCGAAGACCCTGGAGGGGCTGACCGCGGCGCAGACCGAGTTCATCGAGTTCAACCCGGCGCCGAAGGGCGAGGAGGGGCTGGCCGAGAAGATCGGCAACGCGGCCGAGATCGCCCTCTACGACGGCAAGTACCGTCAGGGCATCGTCGACGCGGCCCGCGGCGCGAAGAACCAGTCGAAGGACCAGATCTTCGCCGACCTCAACAAGAAGTGGGCCGACACCCGGGCCAAACTCAAGTAACCTTCGTCGATGCGCGGGCGGGCCGCCCCCGCCCGCGCGAGGCTGCTGGAGAGTCGCCACAGATGCTCACCGCCACCAGACCCGAGGCCCCGGCGCGGGCCCGCCGGCACGGCCGGCCCCGGCGCCGGGCAAGCACCCCGTACGTCTTCCTGCTCGTGCCGCTCACCCTGCTCGTCGTGTTCACCTACATCCCGGTGGTGAACATGTTCTGGTACAGCGTCACCTCCTGGGACGGGTTGAGCCCCACCCAGGAGTTCGTGGGCCTGGACAACTACGTCGAGATCGCCACGCGGCCCGAGCTGTTCGGCGTGCTCAAGGTGAGCCTCTACTACATCGGCGCCTCGGTCGTGCAGATCGTCCTCGCGCTCTACTTCGCCACGATCCTGAGCTTCCAGACCCGCTTGCGGAACCTGTTCAAGGGCATCATCTTCTTCCCGTACCTCATCAACGGCGTCGCCATCGGCATGATCTTCCTGTTCTTCTTCCAGCCGGGCGGGACCCTCGACGCGGCGCTGTCCTCGGTGGGCCTGGGCTCGCTGTCGCAGCAGTGGCTGGGCGACCCCGACGTCGTGAACTACTCGCTCGCCGGGACGTCGGTCTGGCGGTACCTCGGCCTCAACTTCGTGCTGTTCCTCGGCGCGATCCAGTCGATCCCGGCGCACCTCTACGAGGCCGCCGAGCTCGACGGCGCGAACCGCTGGGACCAGTTCCGCCACCTGATCCTGCCCGGTATCCGCCCCGTCGTCGGGCTGTCGTTCATCCTGGCGGTCTCGGGTTCGCTGTCGGTGTTCGAGATCCCGTTCATCATGACCGGCGGCGCGAACGAGAGCGAGACGTTCGTGATCCAGACGGTCAACATGGCCTTCAAGTACTACAAGCTCGGCCTGGCCTCCGCGATGGCGGTCGTGTTGCTGCTCATCATCCTGCTGGTGACGTGGGTGCAGCGGCGGGTCGCGCCCGACGAGAGGGTGGACCTGTCATGATCCGCACGCTGGCCGTCGCGGGGAAGTACCTCTCGCTCGTCGCCGCCTCGGTCGTGGTACTGCTGCCGCCGGTCGTGCTGGTGCTCGCGTCGTTCAAGACGCACGACGAGTTCGCCACGACCGGCCCGTTCGACCTGCCGAGCCACTTCGACTTCGGCAACTACGTCACCGCGTTCACCAAGGGCAACATGCTGCGCGGCTTCGCCAACACGTCGGTCATCCTCGCGGTGTCGCTGGTGGGGACGGTGCTCATCGGGTCGATGGCGGCGTACGCGATCGACCGCTTCACGTTCCGCCTGCGCCGCCTCGTCGTGCTGCTGTTCCTGCTGGCCACCCTGGTGCCCGGGGTGACCACGCAGGTGGCGACGTTCAAGGTGGTCAACGCCCTGGAGCTGTACAACACCCGCTGGTCGGCGATCATCCTGTTCCTCGGCACCGACATCATCGCGATCTACATCTTCCAGCAGTTCCTGCGCGGCGTGCCGATCGAGCTCGACGAGGCCGCCGCGATCGAGGGCGCGGGCCCGTTCACGGTGTACTGGCGGATCATCCTGCCGCTGCTGAAGCCGGCCATCGCGACCGTGGTCATCATCAAGGGCATCGCCATCTACAACGAGTTCTACATCCCGTTCCTGTACATGCCGTCGCAGGAGCTGGGCGTGATCTCGACGTCGCTGTTCCGCTTCAAGGGCCCGTTCGGTGCCCAGTGGGAGGTCATCTCGGCCGGCGTGATCCTGGTGATCATCCCGACCCTGGTCGTGTTCCTGTTCCTGCAGCGCTTCATCTACAACGGCTTCACCGCCGGCTCCGGCAAGTGAGTCAGCCGCGCACGACCTCGTTCGCGGCGAGCAGCTCGGTGCGCCGGGCGATCAGGTCGCGCAGGCGGGCCGCCTCGGCACCGGCGGCGCCGCCGGCCGCGGACGCCACCTTGTCCACCGTGGACAGGGCGAGACCGGACGCGAACAGCGTGCGGTAGAGGTCGCGGTAGGCGCGCTCGTACACCGGCCGGAACACCGCGCTGGCGAGGGCGCGCTCCTTCAGGGCGTTGCCGCCGCGCGGGCCGCCGATGCGGGCCGCGTCGTACGGGCCCTGGCCGGCGTTGCCGCTGAAGGTGAGGTTGTGGTCCCAGGCGACCACGGTGAACCGGCGGCGGGCCAGGTCGTACCAGAGGTAGTAGTTGTGGCCGGGTCCGGCCATGTCGTCGAAGTTCAGCAGCAGGTTCTGCAGCGCGGCGTACCGCGCGAACGCCTCGACATCGACGTGACCGGCGAGCTCCCGGTCGAAGGCGGCGTCGCTCGCCGTGGTCGCCCAGCGGATCAGGTCGATGACCGGCTGGAGGTCCTGGCTGCCCTTCATGGTGACCTGCTTGAAGTCGTCGGCGTAGTCGACCGGGTCGCCGCCCTGGTCGGCGAAGCGGCTGGTGCTCAGCGCCTTGTACAGCACGCCGTCGGCGCCGAGCCGCTCGGCGAACTTCTTGTCGGGGTGCTCGACGACGAGCCGCGCGACGGCCGGCCGGTCGTTGACCTTCAGGCTGGCATAGGTGTACCGCTGGGCGGCCTCGCCGGCGGCCCGCAGCAGTTCCAGGGACACCGCCTCGTTGAGCACGGCGCCGGAGCCGACCCGCAGGGCAATCTCCTCGTGGCCCTGGAAGCGGCGGCCGGCGGCGAAGTGGTCGAAGCTGACCAGCCACGGCAGCGTCTCGGGCTCCTCGGCGCGCAGCGGGGTCCGCGCGAACCCGCCACCACCGAAACCACCACCGCCACCGGGGAAACGACCGCGGGTCTCGCCGTTGCGCGACAGCGCGCCGAGCGTCGAGTTGCCCTTGAGCCGCACCCCGACGCTCGGCACGAGCACGCCGTCGACGACGAGGTCGGCCTCGAGGTACTCCTTGGCGCCCTCCGTGAAGTAGGCGTCGAGCATCCGCTGGTAGTCGGCGTCGCGGAAGGTCAGCCGGAGGCTGTGCGGCCGGTCGGCGTCGAACAGGTCGCCGCGGCCGGCGACGTCGACGTCGACCCGGTCGGTCGCGGCGGCGCCCGGGCTGGTGACGAACGGCCGGATCCGGGCGGTGGCGAACGTGGCCAGGACGACCACGAACGCGGCGCAGGCGGCCAGCAGCCGCCAGTACAACCGGAGCCGGACCATCACAGGTCCGTCTGGTCGTACCCGGTGAGGACGGTCACCCGCTGGCCGGCGTTGTGCTCGCCGAGGGCGGTGATGAGCGCGCCGGGCTCGCGGCCCTTGGCGAGCCGGACCGTGTACATCAATTCGGTGAGTGCGCCGCCGCGGATCGACTCCATGCTCACCAGCTCGAACTCGGTGGTGAAGCGCACCAGCACGTCCTGGATCGCGGCGGTGTAGTCGGCGTCGGGCGGCACCTGCACCTTCACCACCTGCCGCTGGACGTTGAGGGCGAACCAGTTGAAGCGGTACATCACCATGATCACCAGGCTGATGGCGACGGTGGCGACGACGGCCAGGGTGTAGAACCGCGTGCCGGTGGCCATGCCCACGCCCATGACGAGGAAGATGAAGCCGACGTCGCGGGTCTCCTTGATGGCGTTGCGGAAGCGCACCACCGACAGCGCCCCGACGAGGGCGAACGCGCGGGCGATGTTCGAGCCGACGACGAGCATGATGAGCGAGATGAGCATGCCGAGGATGACGAGCGTCTGCACGTAGGACTGGCTGTAGGACACGTTGCGGTGGGTGAACCGGTAGACCCAGCCGACGGCCGCGCTGAGCACGAACGCGAGCGACAGCGCGAGCGCGATGTCGCCGACGCTGAACGTGCCGGACAGGTCCTGGACGTCGAGGTTCACGGCAGCTCCGGGTCGTCGGGAACGTGGAAGATCGAGCGTGGGGCGCGCCCGAAGGCCTCGATGCTCTGGCAGTACTTCGAGACGCGCACCACGGACAGGTTCCGCGCGCCGGCGAGGTCGGTCATCCAGTAGGGCACCCGGTCGTTCGCCTTGACCTCGAGGATCGCCCGGGACCCAGGCACGATGAGCCGGTTCTCGGCGTCGGCGGCGAGGTGGAAGTCGCGGTCCCGCCCGCGCACCCGGTGGTCGACGGTGACCCGCAGGCCGAGGTCGGCGTCGCGGCCGACGAACGCCTCCCGCTGGTAGCCGGTCATCGCGACCGGCCGCAGGTCAAGCCCGCCGACCAGGCCGAGCACCTCGTGCAGGAAGGCCCGCTGCCCGGTGGTGTGCTCGACCATCGCGCGCTCGTCGCAGAGGCGGCGGGCCAGCCGGTACGGCAGGGCGACCCGGCGCTTCTGGGTGACCCGGTTGACCCGCTGCTTGATCTCGACGTAGACGACGGTGTCGTCGCCGACGCCGAAGCGGTCGCCGTAGTGGCGCAGCCGCAGCTTGCGCCGGAACCGCAGACCCTCGATCTTCTCCCAGTAGAACCGCAGCCCGGTGGTGTCGTAGTAGACGCTCCACACGCCGTAGCCGGCCGGGCCGCCGTGGCTGTCGGTGTCGAGCCGGCGGGCGAGCACCTCCCGCAGCGCGGGCACCTCGCTCGCCGCGACGAGATACTTGATCTCGTACCGGTTGAAGGTGCGCAGCGCGTGGCCCGCACGGTCGGGGGTCGACACCGCGACAGTGAACTACGGCAACCTCAGAGTTTCCTGTGAGTCACCTGTCGTTCACGCACTATCGGACGAGGTCGTTGGCGGTGCGGAGCACCGGCGCCGCCGACCACGCTGCCGGGGGCAGCGCCGCCAGGGCCGGCGGGCCGGTGACCACGAACGTCGTCGACTCGCCCGGCAGCAGGGTCACCAGCTGGCGGTCGACCGACGCCGCGGGGTCGAGGCGGTCGGGGAACAGGGTCAGGTCGCGCAGCAGGGTGCGGGCCGTGACCCGGACCGCGACGCCGTCCGCCGCCGGGGTGACCGCGACGTCCGCGGCCGGCGCCGGGTAGGCCAGGTCGACGTCCTCCGCGAACAGCCACAACGCCCGGTCGGCGTCGGCGGTGTCGGCGACGACCACCTCGCCGGCCGGATCGTCGGGGGTGGCGACGTCGGCCGGCAGCGGCACGGTGACCGCGGCGCCCGGCGGCACGTCGACGGTGAGGGTCGCCTTGGCCCGCGGGTCGCCGCCGAAGGAGAGCCGCCGCACGTCGAACGACGCCAGCCACGGCGTGGCCGAGTCGTTCACCACGACCAGCGCCGGGGCACCGGCCGGCTCACCGTCGCGCGGCTGGAGGGTGGCGAAGCGCTCGGCGTAGACGCGGCGCAGCGCGTGCCACAGCGGCTTGCGCCGCCCGTCGCCGTCGATCGCCGACCACGACGTCACCGGCCAGTTGTCGTTGAGCTGCCACACGATCGTGCCCATGCACAGCGGGCGCAGCGACCGGAAGTGGGCGATGCCGAACTCGATCGCGCGGGCCTGGTTGAGCTGCGTCGCCCAGTGCCAGTCGTCGAACGTCTCCGGCGGCGGGAAGTGGCCCTCCAGGCCGCGGGCGAGCTTCTCGTTGCCGCCGCCCGCCTTCTGGTGGTGGGCGATGCCGGGCGACGACGGGGTGAGCGGCTCGTCGCTCACCACGCGGCGCAGCGTTGCGTAGGCCGGCGGGGCCTGGAAGCCGAACTCGGCGACGAACCGGGGCCGGTAGCTGCCGTAGTGGCGGTAGTCCTCGCGGTTCCAGACGTCCCAGATGTGCATCGTGCCGTGCGCCGGGTCGTTCGGGTGCAGGCCCCGCTCCAGCGAACCGTCGCCGGACCACGGGCTCCCGGGCCAGTACGGCCGGGTCGGGTCAGCGGCAGCGACGACGCCGGGCAGCACCCGCAGGTAGTAGCCGAGGCCCCAGGTGCGGCCCTCCAGCTCCTCGGGCCAGCCCCAGTCGTGGTAGCCCCAGATGTTCTCGTTGTTGCCGACCCACATCACGAGGCTCGGGTGGGGCATCAGCCGGACCACCTGCTCGCGCGCCTCGGCGGCGACCTCGGACCCGATCGGGTCCTCCTCCGGGTAGGCCGCGCACGCGAACAGGAAGTCCTGGCCGACCAGCACGCCGAGCTCGTCGGCCAGGTCGTAGAAGTCGTCGCTCTCGTACCGCCCGCCGCCCCACACCCGCAGGTAGTTCACGCCGGCGGCGACGGCCTGGCCGATCCGTTCGGCGTAGCGGGCCCGGTCGACCCGGGTGACGAACGCGTCGTCGGGGATCCAGTTCACCCCGCGGACGAAGACCGGGGTGCCGTTGACCCGCAGCGTGAACGGTGTGCCGTCGGCGTCGGGCGTGGTGTCGAGCTCGACGGTGCGGAAGCCGATCCGCCGCTCCCAGCGGTCGTCCTGCAGAGTCACGACGAGGTCGTAGCGGTGCTGGCCGCCGAGGCCGTGGGGCCACCACAGCCGCACGTCGGGGACCTCGACCGCGACCACGGCCCCGGTCGCCCCGGCCGGCACCTCGACCGTCGCGGTCCGCCCGCCCACCGCGGCCGTGAGGGTCAGCGGCCGGTCCCCCTGATCGCCGGCCCGCTCGATCGTCACGTGGACCTCGACCCGGCCGGTCGTGCCGTCGACCGTGACCAGCGGGCGCACCTCGGCGAGGCGGGCGACGGACCACGCGTGCAGGCCGATCGGCTGCCAGATGCCGGCGGTGACGACGGTGGGACCCCAGTCCCAGCCGAAGTTGCAGGCCATCTTCCGGATGTACTGGAACGGCTCGGGATACGCGTTCGGGCGGGCCCCGAGCGCGTCGCGGACCGTCTCGGCGTAGTCGTAGGCCGAGTCGAAGCGCACGCCGAGCCGGTTGCCGGTGGGGCGCAGCAGGTCGCGCACGTCGAAGCGGTAGCCGCGGTGCATGTTGGCGGTGCGGCCGAGCGTCGTGCCGTTGAGGGTGACGGTGGCGACCGTGTCGAGCCCCTCGGCGACCAGCTGCACCCGGTCGGCGTCGCCCGCGGCCGCGTCGAACGTCGTCTCGTACAGCCACGCCGTGCGCCCGATCCAGTGCAGCCGCTCCTCGTTGTCGTCGAGGAACGGGTCGGGGATGCGCCCGGCGGCCAGCAGGTCGGTGTGCACGCACCCCGGCACCGAGGCGGGCACCGGGCCGTCGACCATGGCGTCCTCCGCGGCCTCCTCAGCGGCGCCGATCGCGCGCAGGGTCCACCCGGTGTGGAGGGGGCGTACAGGCATGCGGTGCTCCTGCCGGACATCGTAACTGAAGCGGATAAGTAAAGGGAACCTGACAGTAGGGCCGACTGTTCGGCAGTGTCAACCAACTGTGGCTGAACCGCTTCGAGCCGGCGTTCGCGTCAGCGGCGGCCGGTGCGCAGCGGGCGGGTCGACTCGCGCGGGTTCAGCGTGCCGGGCGGCAGCGTCGTGTGGCGCACCTCACCGCCGTCGAGCGTGGCCAGCAGCGCCCGCGCCGCCAGCTCCGACTGCCGCGCCGGGGTCTGCTCGACGGCGGTGATCGACGGCATGGTGATCTGGCACAGGTCGGAGTCGTCCCAGGCGACGATCGACACGTCGTCGGGGACGGACAGGCCCATCTCGTGCACGACCTTGAGCGACGCCGCGGCCATGACGTCGTTGTCGAACACCACCGCCGTCGGCGGCTCGGCGCCGGTCATCAGCTCACGCATGGCGCGCATGCCGTCGACCGCGCTGTAGTTGGTGTACAGCACCGAGTATCGCAGCCCGGCCCGCTCGACGGCCGCCGTATAGGCAACGTCGCGCTGGTGGGTGTGGAACAGCTCCTCGGTGCCGGCGACGCGGGCGACCGTGCGGTGGCCGAGGGCGCGCAGGTAGCCGACGATCGCACCGGCGGTGCCGGCCACGTCGGCGTCGACGGTGCTGAACCCGGCCGGGTCGGGGCTGCCGCCGATGACCGCCGCGGGCAGCCCGATCTCCAGCAGCGCGGTGAGCCGCGGGTCGGTCTTGCGCAGGTCCGTGAGGATGACGCCGTCGACGTGCCGGCCGGCCCACCACTTGCGGTAGACGTCGACGGTGTCGTCGATGTCGTCGACGAGGTGCAGCACGAGGGCGATCTGGCGCCGGTTGAGCTCGGCCTCGACCCCGCTGAGCATCTGGGTGAACCACGAGTCGATGACCATCTGGCGGGGCGGGCGCACCAGCACCAGCCCGACCGCGTTGGCCCGGGCGGTGCCCAGCGAGCGGGCCGCGATGTTCGGCGCCCAGCCCAGGTCGCGGGCGGCGGCCAGGACCCGGGCCCGGGTCTGCTCGGAGACGCCCGGCCGGCCGTTGAGCGCGTAGGAGACGGCCGCCTCGGAGACACCGGCGTGGATCGCGACCTGGCGGATCGTGACGCGGGTGGGCGCGGCGGCCTCCGCGCCGTCGTCCTTGCCCGCTGCCGCCACGTCGTGACACTACATGGCGCTGTACGGTCTCCGGGGGAGGTGGGCATGGCGCCCGGAGGATCGCGGGGCCGGTTGCGCGGCGGATTGCGCGGCAGACTGCGCGCCCGGGTCAGGGCCGCCCTCGACGGGGTCGAGCACCTCGCCGGCGGCCTGGCGACCGCCGTCCTCGCCCTCGTCGCGCTGGCCTGGCTGGTGGTCACCGCGGTCGCCTGCCTGGCGGGCGTGGGCCTGCTGCTGGTGCCGTCCGCCCTGCGGATGCTGCGCGCGGTCGCCGACCGGGAGCGGGCCCGGCTGTCCCGCTGGGCCGCGCCGCTCGCCGCGGCCGGGCCCGCGCCGCGCACGCTGCGGGCCGCCGCCGGCGATCCGGTGGTGCGGCGGGAGGCGCTGTGGCTGCCGCTGCACGCGACCATGGGGCTGCTGCTCGGGCTGGCCGGGGTGACGCTGCCGCTGAGCGTGGTGCGGGACGGGGCGTTTCCGCTGTACTGGCAATATCTGCCGGACGGGGAGGCGACGTCCTCGATCGGCTTTCCCGTGGTACACGATCTGCGGGGATCCCTGTGGGTGACCCTCATCGGGGCCGGGTGGGTCGTGGTCCTGCTGCTGCTGGAGCCTGCGCTGGCCGCGGCGCAGGCGTGGCCCGGGCGGCGGCTGCTCGCCCCGGACCCGGCCGCCGACACCGCGCTGCGCATCGCCCGCCCCACCGCCACGCGGGCCGCGGCGCTCGACGCGCACGCCGCGGAGCTGCGCCGCATCGAGCGGTCGCTGCACGACGGCACCCAGAACCGGCTCGTCGCCGTGACCGTGCTGCTCGGCGCCGCGCGGCGGGCCCTGGACCGCGACCCGTCGACTGCGGCGGCCGCCCTCGACCGGGCCCAGGACGCGGCCGAGGAGGCGCTCGCCGAGCTGCGGGCGGTGGTCCGCGGCATCCTCCCGCCGGTGCTCGCCGACCGGAGCCTGCCGGACGCGCTGAGCGCCCTGGCCGCCGGCTGCCCGGTGCCGTGCGTGGTCGACGTGGGGCCGGTCGGGCCGTGCGCGGCGTCGGTGGAGGCGACCGCGTACTACGTCGTGGCCGAGGCGCTCACCAACGTCGCCAGGCACAGCGGGGCGTCCTCCGTGACGATCAGCGTCTCCTTCTCTGGTCTCAGCCTGCGGGTGCGCGTCACCGACGACGGCGCCGGCGGCGCCGACGAGCGGGCCGGCTCGGGGCTGGCCGGCATCCGCGGCCGGGTGGAGGCCCACGACGGCACGTTCGCGCTGGCCAGCCCGGCCGGCGGACCGACCACCCTGGAGGTGACCCTGCCGTGCGGATCGTGATCGCCGAGGACGACCCGCTGCTGCGCGAGGGCCTGGCGCTGCTGCTGCGGGCCGAGTCGCTCGACGTCGTGGCCACCGCGGGCACGCCGTCCGAGCTGCTCACGGCCGTCGACGAGCACGAGCCCGACGTGGCGATCGTCGACGTGCGGATGCCGCCGACGCACACCCACGAGGGCATCGCCGCCGCCGTCGAGGCCCGCCGCCGGCGGCCCGGGCTGGCGGTGCTGGTGCTGTCGGCGTACGTCGAGCGGGCCTTCGCCACCGAGCTGCTCGCCGACGGCGGGGCGCGGCTGGGGTACCTGCTGAAGGAGCGCGTCGGCCGGGTCGAGGAGTTCCTGGCCGCGCTGCACCGGGTCGTCGGCGGCGGCACCGCGATCGACCCGGAGGTCGTCGCGCAGCTGCTCGTGCGCACCCGCGAGGACGCCCGCCTGGACCGGCTGAGCCCGCGCGAGCTGGAGGTCCTGGCCCTCATGGCCGAGGGCCTCGGCAACGCCGCGATCGCGGCGAAGCTGGTCGTCAGCGACGGCGCCGTGCACAAGCACATCCGCAGCATCTTCGCCAAGCTCGACCTCGCCCCGGCCGACGGCACCGACCGCCGGGTGGTGGCCGTGCTGCGCTATCTGGACCGCCGGTAGCGCCCGCACGCTCGCTCGCCCGACGACCTGGCGCCGTCCGGCGGTCCCCCTCGGCGGGACCGCCGGACGGCAATCGGCATGCTACCGGCGCGAATGCCGCGCCGCCGCCCCGAACGCGCTGAGCGGTGGCCGGTCCCGCGCGGGTCACCCGGCGCATGGCGGGGCGCCGGGTGGGTACCAGCAAGGTATGGCTACCCGTAGGAAGCGTTCGAACGAGCTCGATGCCGCGGACCGCAACGCCATGCCCGACAGCGCGTACGCGTTCCCGCGGCTGCGCAAGGAACCGCTCAACGACGCCTCGCACGTCCGCAACGCCATCGCACGGTTCGACCAGGTGCGCGACGCCAGCGACACCGAGCGGCAGGAGGCGTTCCGCCGGATCCGGCGCGCGGCGGCGAGGTACGACGTCGAGATGACCGCCGACCGCTGGCAGGACCTCGGCAGGCCGACCGCCCCGACGAGGTCGGCGGAGCAGGCCGGGTCCCGCGACCAGCTGTACGCCGAGGCGAAGCGCCGCAACATCAGGGGCCGCTCGACGATGACGAAGGACCAGCTGGCCAAGGCGCTCAACCGGTAGCCGGGTCGCGGCGGCCGCCGCGACCCGGCGCGCCGCCTACACGACGTCGAACTGCTCCCAGGGGCCGATCGCGGTGCGGTT
>NZ_JBEXCY010000259.1:0-14874 GCF_040605515.1 Dactylosporangium sp. NPDC005572
CACCTCGACGAGCAGTACGGCGGTCAGGGCGGCGGCATTGACCACCTCGCGGCCGTCATCGAGGAGTTCGCATATGCGCTCCTACCCGGCCCTTTCGTGCCGACAGTGCTGGCGAGCGCCGCGGTCGCGGCCGCCGACGTGAGTCCCGTCCGCGACGGCCTACTCGTGCAGTTCGTGGAGGGAGCGACAGGCGCGCTCGCGGCACGCGGGTTCGTTGCGGTTCGCTCCAGGGACGGATGGGTGCTGAGCGGGAGCAGCGGCCCGATCATCGGGCTCGCATCGGCGGATATCGCGGTGATAGTCGCGGACGCCGACGACGGTCACATGTTGTTCGCCGTGCCGGTGGGCCAGTTGGCGGTTACTGTGGTGCCGTCCACCGATCTGACACGCGACGTCGCGATGCTCGACGTCGATGGTTTCGCCGTGCCGATAGGCAGCGTTCTATACGGCTCGTCCAGTTCTCGGCTGGGCGCGCTGGAGGCAGCCGTATGGGGCGCCGAGGCCGCGGGGATCATGCGATGGAGCGTCGACGCGTCCGTCGGTTATGCGAAGATCCGCAACCAGTTCGGCGTCCCTATCGGCTCGTTCCAAGCGATCAAACACAAGTGCGCGCGCATGCTCGTAACATCAGAGCTGGCTACAGCCGCAGCGTGGGGCGCGGCTGCCAGCCTCGCGCAGTCCGAGGCTCAGCAGCAGCTTGCGGCGCTCGCCGTGTCGGCCACGCTCGACGATGCGATCGATCTGGTGACCGAGGCGGTCACGATCTTCGGCGGCATTGGATTCACGTGGGAACACGATGCGCACCTGTACTGGCGCAGGGCGATCGCGATCTCCGGCGCCACCGGCGGGGTGGCTCCTGCCCGTGGCGGCCTCGGCGGGGCGGCGCTGGTCGAATCCCGCGCGATCGAGGTGGAGCCCGAAGGCGATCTCGGCGAATTCCGCGCGCGCACCGGCGGACTCCTAGACGCAGCGCTCGAGCTTCCCTGTGGAGCAGAAGGTCCCAAAGGACACCACGACGACGAGCGGCGCTGGTTCCTCGCGGCGAACGGCTTGGTTTCCCCGCACTGGCCGGCACCGTTCGGACTTGGTGCGTCGCCGGCGGAGCAGATCGTAATCGCTGAAGAGTACGCGCGACGCGGCATGCCGCAGCCCACGACGATCATCGGTGAATGGGCCGTCCCGACGATCCTGGCGTTCGGCACCGACGCGCAGAAGGAGCGCTTCGCTGCAGCGACCCTTCGTGGCGAGATCGAGTGGTGTCAGCTGTTCAGCGAACCGAGCGCTGGCTCCGACCTCGCTGGCGTCGCGACGAAGGCGGTGAAGGTCGACGGCGGCTGGCAGTTGAACGGCCAGAAGGTCTGGACCTCCTCGGCGCACGAGGCGGACTGGGCGATCTGCCTCGCCCGGACCGATTCGACGGTCCCGAAGCACAAGGGGCTGAGCTATTTCCTCGTCGACATGTCCTCGGCCGGGGTGGACGTGCGCCCCTTGCGGCAGTCGACGGGCGAGGCACATTTCAGCGAGGTCTTCCTAGACGCCGTGTTCGTGCCCGACGACTGCCTAGTCGGCGAGCCGGGCCAGGGCTGGCGGATCACGACGGCGACCCTCCAGAATGAGCGCACAGCGATCGGCTCGGGATTCGGGTCGGGTCCCGAGGCGCCGATCCGCGACCTCGTCGCCGCTGGGGAGTACGTCGGCGACCGTCAGGCTGCGCTGGGCGAGCTGGGCGTCCTCATCGCGCGCGGCATCGCGCTGCTCGGGATGAACACACGCAGCACGCTGCGCAGACTCGGCGGCGCCGTGGACGCCACGTCGAGCCTCGCCAAGGTCGCGAGCGCCAAGCTCGCGCGCGATGCGGCGCTCGCTGGTGTCCGGCTCGCGGGACCAGCCGCCGCCGTCACGCCCGAGGGCGACGGAGTCGTGCGCGGGCAGCTGGGCGTTCCGGCGCTGCTCATCGGCGGGGGGACCGTCGAGATCCAGCTGAACGTTATCGCTGAGCGGATTCTCGGGCTCCCTCGCGGATAATTTGAAGTTGAACTCTAGTTCTATTACTCTCGAGTGGTCCGTCGGAACCAGGAGGAGGATCCGTTTGCCGCAGTTGCTCATCACCGACGAGGCGCGCGCTTTCGTGGGCGTCGACGTGCCGCTGGGTACGGGCATCGTCTCCCGCCGGGAGTTCCAGCGCTGGGCGGCTGCCCTCGACGACTGGAACCCCCTCTACTTCGACGACGAGTTCGCCCGCGAGTACGGGTATCGCGAGGCTGTGGCACCGGCGCTGTTTATCGGTTGTGTGACGCGCAGTCCCGTTGCTCTCGGCTCCCTGCGCCCGGACGGCCTCCCCGCGCAGCCGAGCTCAGGCATGGTGCCGCTGCCGTACACGCCGCGGTACATGGCGGGTGGGGATGTTTGGGAATTTCTCGCCTCGGCATACGACGGGGATCGCATCACCGCGTCGCGGCGGATCGTTGCCCTCGAACAGAAAGAAGGCCGCTCGGGTCCGTTCGTCATCATCACGGGCCGTACCTCCTACGTCAATCAGGACAACGTGACCATCGCGCTGTGTACGGACACGATCCTGGCGAGGAAATGAGGCGACGATGAGCGAAGTCCGAACGGCGCCGCATGCTGGCGACCGCATCCCTGCCTTGCACCTCCGGCCAGGGCCGGTCCAGATGTTCCAGTTCTCGGCAGCCGTCTCCAACCCGCACCGGATCCACTACGACCGCCGATGGGCGATCGAGACGGAGGGATACCCCGACATCGTGGTCCAAGGGCACATGCAGGCGGCTCTGCTCGCGCGGGCCGTTACTGATTGGGCGGGACCACGCGGCCGGCTCGTCCGTTTCGCGATGCAGAACCGCGGTGCGGCCTTCGCTGACGAGGCGCTGCGGTTCGAGGGCGTTGTCAGTGCCGTATCGGAAGCGGAAGGCGAGACCGTTGTCGAGCTCGACCTTGTGGCGATGAAGGAAGACGGGACCGTCCTCGGCCCTGGGACGGCCACGGTAACCATTCGCGATCGCGGGGCACACGAAGGAGTGGACAAATGGGGCTGAAGGGTGAGGCGGCGATCGTCGGATTCTCCGAGATGGCGCCGACAAGGAAGCCGATCGACCAGGCGTTCGATCTCGAGCGCTGGGCGCGTCTCGCGGCCTCGACGATCGCCGACGCGGGGCTGTCGCTGTCCGACGTGGACGGAATCGTGACTCACTCGATCTCCGAGTCGCACACGTTCATCCCGTCGACGATCGTCGAGTACCTCGGCATCGGCGTGAACTTCGCGGAGATCGTCGACCTCGGCGGCGCGACGGCCGCCGGCGGCGTATGGCGCGCGGCGGCGGCAATTGAACTCGGGCTGTGCGAGGCGGTTCTCGTCGTCACGCTCGGCTCGCATACGGTGCCGACCTCGCCGCTCAAGCCGCGGGAGGTTTCCCAGGGGTACCACTTCGGCGCGTCGAGTAACATCTATGGCTCGCCGCAGGCTGAATTTGAGATCCCATACGGCAATCTCGGTCAGAACGGGCCCTATGCGCAGGTCGCCCAGCGCTACGCGTACGAGTACGGCTACGACGAGCGCGCGCTCGCGAAGATCCCCGTCGACCAGCGCGTCAACGCCAATCATCACCCCGGCGCAATCTTCCATGATGTCCCCCTCGCCATTGAGGACGTGCTCGCCAGTCGGATGATCGCAGCGCCCCTGCACATCCTTGAGATCGTGATGCCAGTGCAAGGTGGTGCAGCGGTACTCGTGACGAGCGAGCGCCTCGCCCGCAAGGCAAGGCATCGGCCAGTCTGGATCTCTGGATTCGGTGAGCACGTGCCCTACAAGACGCCGACCTACGCCAAAAGCCTCCTCGACACGCCGATGAAGACGGTCGCGGCCTCGGCATTCGCGATGGCCAGGATCGAGCGGACCGATGTCGACATGGTCTCGATCTACGACTGCTACACGATCACGGTACTGCTCGAACTCGAGGACGCAGGGTTCTGCGAGAAGGGCCAGGGCGCACGCTTTCTCGCCGAGCGCGACCTGACGTTCCGCGGTGACTTCCCGATGAACACGGCGGGCGGCCAGCTCGGCTTCGGCCAAGCCGGGCTTGCGGGAGGCATGCATCACGTCATCGACGGCACTCGCCAGATCATGGGCAGGGCGGGGCGGACACAGCTCGCCGAATGCAGCCGTGCTTTCGTGACCGGCAATGGCGGCATCCTCGGCGAGCAGACCGCGCTCGTCCTCATCGGCGACTGACGGCAAGTGGAAGGAAACGAATGACCAAGCAGCTCGCCAGACCCTACCCGGTACCGACTCCAACGACGAAACCCTTCTGGGACGGGCTGGCCGAGGGAAGGATCGTGATCCAGTACTCGCCCTCTCAGGACCAGTACGTCTTCTACCCGAGGGTGCTCGCGCCCGGCACGCTCGCCGACGACCTTGAGTGGCGCGAGATCTCGGGCATCGGCACGCTCTACACCTTCGCCGTCGCGCAGAGTCCGGTCTCGGCGCACTTCGCCGACGCCATCCCCCAGCTGCTGGCGGTCGTCGAGTGGGACGAGGGCCCCCGGTTCAGCACCGAGATGGTGAACGTCGGCACCGACGCGCTAAAGGTCGGGATGCGCGTCTCCCCGGTCTTCGTGCCGTATCCGGAGCACAACATTACGATGCTCCGGTACGAGCCCGCGCGCTGACGCCCCGATGTCCCGTTCGCGTGCAGCGCCATACGTCGCATCACCACTTCCCAGCGCACAGTACGAGGCATGGCTGGCGCGCTCGCTTCCCCCGGTCGAAGCCGTCCGCGACGGGATCCTGTCGATCCCCGTGCCGTTCCCGGGGCCTGTGCGGTTCACGTACTGCTATGCGCTACAGGCTGCCGACGGCGTGGTCGTGGTCGACCCGGGCTGGGACAGCGAGGAGGGCTGGGCGATCCTTGCGGCCGGACTCGCGCCTGTCGGCGGCGTCGCTGCGGTACGGCGGATCGTGATCACGCACTTCCATCCGGACCACGTCGGGATGTCCGCACGTCTCTGCGCTGAGTCGGGCGCCGAGGTACTCATCCACACCGACGACCTGGCGTTCCTGCGTCGTACGGGACCGGATGTGGTAGGGGAGAACGACGCATGGCTGCGGCGGTTCGGCGTACCGGAAAATACACGGCACAAACTCCTGTCCGGCGCCGCAGCGTCGAGTCGGTGGTCACTTCCACACACGACCGACTCGATGGGCGCGCTCATGGACGGCGCGATCATACCGACGACGGCAGGGTCGTTGCGGATTGTCCATACCCCCGGTCACAGTCCGGGTCACGTGTGCGCCGTTATCGACGAGCAGGAGCTCGTGTTCACTGGCGATCACGTCCTGCCGAGGATCAGGTCGGGTCTCGGGTTCACCTTCGACCAGTCCGACGATCCGCTCGCAGACTATCTCGCCTCGCTCCGCCGTTGCGAGCCGTTCGCGGATTACGAGGCGGCCCCAGCCCACGAATACCGCTTCCGTGGGCTCGGCGCCCGGATCGCTGACCTGGCTGCGGCACGGGCGGATCGCACGGAAGAGTTACGCGTGGCCGCCGGGAAGGAGCCGAGGCCGCTGTGGGAGTTGGCCGCCTCGCTCACCTGGTATCGCCGGTGGGACGACATGGATCCGCAGACGCAGGTCTCGGCCCTGCTGGAGGCGCGCGCGCACCTCGTCTATCTGGCGGGGCAGGGCCGGCTACCCGTGCGCCACGAGTCCTGGGCGTGACGCGGCACTAGGCAGCCGACGCACGAACGCTGCAGGTCGGGAGTCGTAAACCCCTGTTCGGCGGCGGTGTGCGCTGCGTTTTCGTCCGACGTCGTGATTGACGCTTACGGGAATGGCGGCCTAAAATTCGAATGTAGAATCTGATTTCAGATCATCTTCGAAATGCTGGAGTTTGGGCCACAAGGAAGAACCTGGAAGGCAACGATGCTGCTCCACGCCAAGCACCACGACGTGACGGTCGATCTCGACATCTCGAGCCTCGACTTCTGGTCCAGGCCCTTCGAGACGCGCGACGAGACCTTCGCCCGCTTACGCGCCAAGGCGCCTGTAAGCTGGCATCCCCCCATCGAGGATCGCGAGATCCCGCCGGAGGTGCACGGCCAGGCCGGATTCTGGGCCGTCACACGGGCCGAAGACATCACATACGTAAGCCAGCATCACGAGATCTTCAGCTCTGAACTCGGCACGACCATGCTGCACCCGGGCCTGCCCGGCAGAACGGAGCCGGCGAGCTTCTTGGACATGGATCCGCCGAAGCATGCCGCGTACCGGAAGATCATGAGCGCCACGTTCACCCCCAAGGCGGTTGCGAAGCTCGCTGGAAAAATCGAGGAGCGCGCTACGGCCATCGTGGCCCGCGTCATTGGCGCTGGGACCATCGACTTTGTCGAGGAGGTCTCCGCCAAACTCCCGATGCTCACGATTGCTGATCTCGTCGGCGTTCCGGAGTCGCACATCGAGACGTTCGCGGCGGCCGGCAACGACCTGGTCCTGCTCAACGACCCATCCACGGCGGCGGGCGAGGCGCGATCCGAGCGGGCGAACCGCGCGATGGGGACGATCGCCGCGATCGCGCTCGAGCTCGCTGCGACGCGTCGGGCCGCTCCAGAGGACGACATCATGACGGCACTGGTCTCGGCCGAGGTCGACGGCGTGCGCCTGAACGACATGGACATCATCATGGTGATGGCCCTGCTCAGCGTCGCCGGCAACGACACGACGAAGCAGACGACGACACGCACCGTCCTCCAGCTTGCGCGGAACCCCGCTCAACGCGACTGGCTCATGGAGGACTACGAGGGCAGGATCACGGCCTCGGTCGAGGAGTTCGTGCGTCACGCCTCACCGGTTATCCAGTTCGCACGCACCGCGACGCAGGATGTCGAGCTTGGAGGCCAGCAGATTCTCGCGGGCGACCGGGTCGGTGTCTTCTACTGCTCGGGCAACCGCGACGAGCGGGTGCACGCCGACGCGCACCGCTTCGACCTTACGCGGCCGCGCACGCCGAACGTGGGCTTCGGCGGTGGCGGAATCCACTACTGCCTGGGCAACGGCGTCGCGAAGGCGCAGTTGCGCGCGCTCTTCCGCGAGATCCTCACGAAGCTGCCGCGTATGGAGGTCGGCGAGCCGGACTATCTGGTGAGCGACTTCATCAACGGCGTCAAGCACCTGCCGGTCACGATCGGCTGAGCCCGTTGGGAGGGACACAATGCCAGGAACGTTGCGAGTCGTGGTCGACCGGAGCCGTTGCACCGGAATCGGCATCTGCGAGTCGGTGCAGCCGTTGCGCTACGAGGTCGGCGATGACGGCACGCTCGCCGTTCTGGACGACGTCGTTCCGGAGGAGGACCGAGCGACGGCCGAGGAGGCCATCTTCGGCTGCCCGGCCAGTGCGTTGAGCCTCATCCGCGAGGGCGACTGATGGGCGGGCTCGTAATCGTCGGCGCTGCCCTCGCGGGTCTGCGGGCCGTAGAGGCGGCGCGCCGCGCGGGTTACGAGGGACCGATCACGCTGCTCGGCGCGGAGAAGCACGTACCGTACGACCGCCCGCCGCTGTCGAAGGCGTACCTCACCGACGGGGCGCCCGTCGACTACTACCGTGAGGAACGGGCGATCCGGGAGGGCCTCGATGTGGACCTCCGGCTAGGTGTCACCGCAGAAGGCCTCGACACGACGGTCAAGACGGTGCGAACAGACGCCGGCGAAGTGCCATACGACCGTCTCATCATCGCGACCGGCGCGTTTCCCCGCGTCCTGCCGGGGATACCCGATCTCGATGGCATCGTGACACTACGCACTGCCGACGACGCCGAGCTACTGCGCAGCCGGATCGCAGAGGGCGCCCACGTCGTGGTCCTCGGCGCCGGCTTCGTCGGCTCAGAGATCGCGTCCTCCGCGCGCCATCTCGGAGCGCACGTGACGATCGCAGAGGCGGCAGAGGCTCCGCTTGTGCGCGCCCTCGGGCCGGTCGTCGGAGCCGCCCTCGCCCAGCTTCATCCGCGCAACGGCACACGCCTGCTGCTCGCCACCAGAATCACGGAGTACCTCGGCACTGACCGCATCCAATCGGTGCGGCTGAGTACCGGCGAGACTGTCGCCGCCGACCTCGTTGTGATCGGCATCGGCGCGGCGCCCGCAACCGCGTGGCTTGCCGGATCAGGCGTCGAACTGCACCCCGACGACGGCGGCGTAGTCTGCGATGAGCAGCTGCGCACCTCCGCTCCCGACGTCTTTGCGGCGGGCGATGTCGTGCACTGGCCCAATGCCGCACTCGGCAGGACCATGCGGCTGGAGAACTGGACGAACGCGGCCGATCAGGGCGCACGCGCCGGTGTCAACGCCGCGGTTCCCGCTCGAGCGCAGGCCCACACGACCGTGCCGTACTTCTGGAGTGACTGGTACGGCAAACGCATCCAGTTTGTCGGGACAGCGGAGGCGGAGGCGGTCGAGTTTGTTAGCGGCGGGCCCAAGGACGACCGATTTGTCGCGCTCTTCCGCTCCGGCGACCATCTCGTGGGGGCGGCGACGCTCGACGAGCCCCGCCGCATCATGAAGCTGCGGCGGCTCATCGCCGACGGAGCCTCCTACACCGCCGGCGTCGACTTCGTCACGGCAGCCGCGGCTGTCTAGATCCAGGAAGGACACTCATGACCACGACAGCAACGGCGGCAGTACTGCGCGATCGGGCCGCCGCCTACTCCGTCGAGCAGGTTACGCTCGCGGATCTCGGACCGAACGAAGTCCTTGTGCGCATCGTCGGCGCAGGTATGTGTCACACGGATCTGGTCCCGCGAACCATGGGGCTCGCGCCGTTGCCGATCATCCTGGGGCACGAGGGTTCCGGGGTGGTGGTGGAGACGGGCTCCGAGGTCTCCGTGCTCGCGCCGGGAGACCACGTCGTGCTGAGCTTCGCATCGTGCGGCACGTGCACGTCTTGCGGTGTGGACCAGCCCGCGTACTGCGACCTGTTCATGCCCCTGAACATGACCGGTCGCCGACTCGACGGCAACTCGGCCGCGGTCGACGAGGCAGGCCAGCCGATCGGTAACCGTTGGTTCGGGCAGTCCTCCTTCGCCAGCCACGTCATCGCCGATGCGCGCAGCGCGGTCAAGGTCGACCCTGACCTTCCGCTGGAGCTGCTCGGGCCCCTGGGCTGCGGCCTGCAGACGGGCGCCGGTGTCGTCCTCAACGAGATGCGGCTCCGCCCCGGCCAGCGCATCGCCGTGTTCGGCGTCGGCGCAGTGGGTCTCGCCGCCATCATGGCAGCGAAGTCTGCGGGGGCGAGCGAGATCGTCGCGGTCGACCTCAACAAGGAACGCTTGGCGCTCGCGGCGCGACTCGGAGCTACGCGCACAGTGGACGGGGCTTACCCCGACTTGATCACCACCATCACGACGGGAGGCGGAATCCTCGACTTCGCCCTGGACACGACGGGCATCGGCGACGTTATGACGGCGGCGCTTGGGGTCGTCGGCACCGGCGGGCTGCTCGTGCTCGTGGGCTCCGGGGCGGACGCGCTCTCGGTCCACCCCGTCCAGCTCGTCGGGAAGCGGGTTACCTACGTGCTCGAGGGGTCGGCCGATCCGCAAACGTTCATTCCGGTGCTCATCGACGCATGGCGCAAAGGACGGTTCCCCTTCGAGCAGTTGGTGCGGACCTACGCGTTCGATCAGATTGCCCAGGCCGAGGCGGATGCCGCGTCCGGCGTGGCGGTCAAGCCGGTGCTCTTGCTGGGCTCCTGACGCCCAATTCGCGCATCACTTCACTCAGGAAGACAAGGAGAGTCCCATGACGACGGGGCAGATCGGTCCGGACGCCTATCGGATCACCGTGGCGGGCGCTGACTTCGATGTCGCCGGCACCTTCGGCGTCATCAACCCCGCGACAGGGCGTGTGTTCGCCCAGGCGCCCGAGGTGACACCGGACCGGCTCGACGAGATCATGGCTACCGCCGCGGCTGCGTTTCGCGGTTGGAGGCGCGACGAGGCGGCGCGGATCGCGGCGATGCGCGCCGCGGCGGACGTGATCGAGGCGAACGCCGACTACCTCGCGCCGATCCTGACGAGCGAACAGGGCATGCCGTTGCGCGAGGCCAAGGCAGACGTCGGTCGCGCGGTCGAGTGGATGCGCTACTACGTCGACCTCGAGATCCCGCGCGAACTCGTCCGCAACGACATGCACGGGTACGCGGAGGTATTCCGCAGGCCGCTGGGTGTGGTCTCGGCGATCACGCCCTGGAACTTCCCGCTGGCGCTGGCGTTCTGGAAGATCGCACCGGCGCTGCGCGCAGGCAACACGATCGTGGTCAAGCCATCGGCGTTCACGCCACTGTCGATCCTCGAGATCTCCCGGCTGCTGCGGGACGTGCTGCCCGACGGCGTGTTTACCGTCGTGACGGGCGGCGGGAAGCTCGGCGCCGCCCTCGTCGCGCACCCACACACGAACAAGGTGAGCTTCACCGGGTCGACCGAGGTCGGCCGGCTTGTCGGGGTCGCGGCAGCGCAGAACATCACGCCAGCGACGCTCGAACTGGGCGGGAACGACGCGGCGATCGTGTTCGACGACGTCGACGTGCAGGAGATCGCGCAGCGCCTCTTCTGGGCCAGCTTCCTCAACAACGGGCAGGCCTGCCTTGCCGCCAAGCGCATTTACGTGCAGGACCGGATCTACGATGACGTCGTCGAGGCGGTCGCAGCCGTCGCGCGGAGTGTGCCGGTCGGTGACGGCAAGGTGCCCAACAACCTGCTCGGCCCCGTCAACAACAAGCCGCAGTTCGATCGCGTTGCCGAGCTCGTCAACGACGCGATCGCGTCGGGGGCGAAGGTCGCTGCCGGCGGAGCCCCCATCAAGGGGGAAGGGTACTTCTACGCACCGACAGTGCTGGCCGACCTGACCGATGGCGTCCGTGTGGTCGACGAAGAGCAGTTCGGCCCGGTCATGCCCATCGTGCGCTTCTCGGACGCCGACGACGCGGTGCGGCGAGCGAATGCGAGTCCGTATGGACTCACCGCGTCGGTCTGGACTCCCCAGTACGAGCGGGCGCTGCGCGTTGCCGCGGAGCTCGACGCAGGACAGGTGTCGATCAACGTCCACGGACTCGGCGTGCAGACCGGGCTGCCGTTCGGCGGACACAAGCAGAGCGGTATCGGTGTCGAAAACGGCATCTGGGGCTATTACGGCTTTACTGAGACGACAGCGGTGACCGGCTTCCAGGCGGTCCCCGATGTCTCACGCTGATCTGCACTGGGGGGTGAGGGCCTCGCTCGTCGAGTATGTCGAAGCGGCAGGTGGGACGATCACCGTGCAGCAGCCCGCGACACGGCTCCCGGACGGGCGCTTCCGATACCCATTCGCTGCCCGGGCGGGCGGTGTCGTGCAGTTCTCGGGCGCCGTCGTGCTCTCAGCGCACCATGGCGCCCTGCACCTCGAGATCGCCGAGCCGTGGTTGGAGCCAGTCGACGGTGGTGAGCACGTGCTCAGCGTTCGAGGGAGCAGGCTGACCGATTCGGAAGGAGGCCGGCTGCGGATCGCGCTGGTCGACGAGGCAGGGGATGCATGGTTGGCGCCCGGTGCGGAGGTCGCCTTCGATTTCCGGTATCCGGCGGGGGCGCCGTTGGATGCCGTGGCGATGGTTGCCGCCTAAGCTAAGCTGAATAGCGTTAGATTCCAATTTCAGCCTGGAGGTTCGTGCGTCTATGGCCGGTCGTGCTTCGGGGGAGGCGCTGTTGGTGGAGGACCTTCCGGTATGGCAAGTCGCCCGCCGGAAGCGGATCGTCGATGCGGCGAGGGAGATCCTGGCGACCCAGCCGTACGAACAGGTGCAGGTGCGCGATGTTGCGTCGGCGGCTGGCGTGGCGCTCGGCACTCTCTACCGCTACTTCACCTCCAAAGAGCACCTGTACGCAGTCGTGCTGCTCGATTGGGCGGAACCAACCATCTCGCACCGCGCTAACCCTGACGCGGCGCCGGAGCATCGCCTCGACACGAAAGTGCGCATCGTGATCAAAGCGTTCCGGGCCAGGCCGGAGTTCTTCCCCCTGTATCGCACACTCGTGAGCAGCGACCAGCCGATCGTCGCCGAACTCCTACAGCGATACTCCGAGGACGGCCATCGATTCCTCGCCGAGGAACTTGAGGTGCTAGGAGACGAGGCGGCCGAGGACATCGCGCACATGCTGTGGGCCGTCATCTCCCACACGGTCGCCGCAGGCGCCGCAGGCGATCGCGTTGTTGGCCGTCTGCTCGACATCGTTGTGCCGATGATTAAGGCGGCGCGCCTCGAAATCGAGGCGGAGCGGCTCTCCGGCGCGTAGCCGTCGGGATCGCCCGCCTGCTCGACATCGTTGTGCCGATGACTAACCTGGCCCCTTCATTGGGGGCTGCCCACATGATGGTCAGATGGGGAACGGGTGCCTTCTGAACTGGGAAGGTAGGACTTGCTGAGGGTCTTATCCGTCCCAACGAAAGGCACCCGCCGAGTGCAGGCTACCGGAACGCGTCCGAAGATCGTTGTGAGTGCCGACGGGCGTGGCGTCGTCGGTCATGCCGGCGCCCGGCTCCTGGCTGATGTCGCTGATGCGACCGGGCTGACCAGCGCGTGCAGCGAGGCCCTCGCGGGGCTGCGGCAGCGACGCGGCGTGCACGACCCGGGCCGGATCGCGGTCGATCTGGCGGTGACGCTCGCCGACGGCGGCGAGGCGATCTCAGACCTGGCCGTGCTGCGCGATCAGCAGCAACTGTTCGGGCCGGTCGCGTCGGACCCCACAGCGTGGCAGCTGCTGTCCGATATGGACAGTGCGGTCCTCGGCCGGCTGCATGCCGCTCGGGCGCAGGCGCGGGAACTGGCCTGGGCACAGCACATCGAGTCGCGCGGCAGCCTGCCGGAGACGACCACGGCCGGTCTGCCGGTCCCGGGTCTGGTCCTCGATCTGGACGCCTCGATCGTGATCTGCCACTCGGAGAAGGAGTCCGCAACCCCGACCTGGAAACACACGTTTGGGTTCCACCCCATGTTCTGCTTCCTGGACAACACCCGTGAGGCGCTGTCGGGCATGCTGCGGGAAGGCCGGGCCGGGTCGAATACCACCGCCGACCACATCACCGTGCTCGACGACGCCCTGGCCCAAATCCCCGACGCGCACCGGCACGGCACCCCAATCCTGATCCGCTGCGACTCAGCCGGCTGCACCCACGGCCTCCTCGCCCACATCCGTGGACTCTGGGCGCACGGCCTGGACACCCGGTTCTCTGTCGGCGTGGCGATCACCGAACCGATCCGCCAGGCGATCCTGCACGCCAAACAACACAACCAGTGGGTGCCCGCCCTCGACGGCGACGGTGAACCCCGCGACGGCGCCGAGGTCTGCGAACTGACCGGCCTCGCACCGGATGACGGATTCCCTCCTGGGACCCGGTTCATCGTGCGCCGCGAGCGGCCGCACCCGGGCGCGCAGCTGTCGCTGTTCGACACCATCGAAGGCAAGCGCCACCAGGTGATGGCCACCGACACCCCACCCGGCCAGGGTTCAGTCCAATACCTCGAGGCCCGCCACCGCGGCCACGCCCGCGTCGAAGACCGCATCCGCTGCGGCAAGCACACCGGATTCGGCCGGTTCCCGTCCCGCGTCTTCGCCATCAACGCCGCCTGGCTGCAACTCGCCCTCACCGCCATCGACCTGCTCGCCTGGACCCAAATGCTGCTGCTCGACGGCGACCTCGCCCACGCCGAACCCAAGAAACTGCGCTACCGGCTCCTGCACGTCGCCGCCCGCATCACCCGCACCGCCCGCCGCACCCAGCTACGCATCGCCGAACACTGACCCTGGGCCACCCACCTCGTCACCGCGTTCAACCGGCTCACCGCGCCACCCCGACCAGTCGGCTAAACCCGGCACCACGCCTCGACGAGCACTCCGGAGGAACCCGGCCACGCGCCGGGCCGTCGCCATGCCGGGCTGCAGCCGACCACCCAACAGACATCAACCACCCCTCCACAGCCCTTGATCAACAATTAGCGAAAGACCGAGGCTAACAAGTTCCAACAGAATGATCATTTGATGAGCCGGCGGTAGCAGATGATGGAGCAGGCCTGGCTCATGAACGCTTCGTTGGTGCCGTTGCAGATCTCCCCAGCGGATGCGCAGGCGGCGGAACCAGTGCAGGAGCGCGACGGTCTGCTCGAATACCCAGCGGTGAACGCCGAGTCCGAAGCCGTGCTCGACGTCGCGTTGGGCGAAGTGGGGTGTGATGCCTTGCCGTGGACTTGGTCGCGGTAGGTGTCGTAGTCGTAGGCGCGGTCGGCGTACAGGCTGTCGGGGCGTCGGCGTGGGCGGCCGCGTTAGCCACGTACCGGTGGGATGGCGTCGATCAACAGCAGGAGTTGGGTGATGTCGTGGCGGTTGCCGCCGGTCAGGCTGACGGCGAGTGGGATGCCCGCGCCGTCGGTGATGACGTGGTCGACCGGGCTTTCGAAGCTCGGGCCGGTTTTGGGCCACCCTTCATCGCTCGCACATGGGAGCCGTTGATCACCGCCTTGGACAAGATCGAGCTTGTCCGCGGCGCGTAGCTCGGCCAGCAGGAGCTCGTGCAGGCGTTGCCAGACTCGGGCCTCGTGCCACCTAGACCGTGTCTCATTTGGGGCTGACATCGGTGCGTGCATGATGTTCAATCTTGCGGGTGTCCGATGTGGAGCGTTGGTGTCCTGATGCGCTGTGGGAGCTCGCCGCGCCATTGATCCCGCCTGCGCCGGTACGGGCGCAGGGCGGCGGTCGCCGGCGGGTGGATGACCGGGCTGTCCTCGCAGCGATCTGCTATCTGACCCAGGCCGGGTGCTCGTGGTGGAAGCTGCCCGAGGCGATGTTCGG
>NZ_JBEXCY010000260.1:0-14741 GCF_040605515.1 Dactylosporangium sp. NPDC005572
CCTCGCGATAGAACACGTCGGGCCGCCCTCGAAGGCGCACGGCCGCCGAGGGAGCAGCGGTCGACCGGGCCGGCGGCACGTCACTGCGGACCCGCGCCTACCGCCGGATGCCGGAGGACCTCGCGGAGGTCTACGCGCAGGCCCGCAGCGTCAACGCCGTCGCCACCCACTACGGCGTCCCCCGGCACACCGCGCAGGGCTGGATGATCCGGCTGCGTGAGCGCCTCGGCACCGTCGGTGTGCCGGCCGTGGGCATCGAGTCGTGATGCTCGACTAAAAGCGACATACGACATAGGCTAGTGCGCACTCTCACCCCTGGTTCCCGCGACTCGAAGGACCGAGGATGCGCATTGATCGTCCGGCCACCCCGCGGCTCGGCGGGGCGGCGCGGCTGGCGACCGCCGGCACCCTCCTTGCCGCCGCCGGCCTCGGGATCCTGGCCGTGCGGCCGGCCGGCGCCGACGACGCGGCCACCCGCGCCACCGGCGTGGCCTCCTGCACGACCGATCGCGAGGGGTACTGCCGCATCGAGCACCACCTCGGGCGGGCTCCGGCCGCCGTCGTCGTGACCCTGCACGGCCCCGCGACCGGGCCCATTCCGCGGCTCGGCGCGGACGGCTTCACCGCCACCGACTTCCGGCTGCGCGCCGTCACCCCGGACGGCCCCTACGCGGGCCCGCTGACCGTCAGCTACGCGGTCGCCCTCGGCGGCGGGCCATCGTCGGGACCCTCCGCGGTGGACCCCTCATCCGCGCCGCCGGGCGCCGCCGCCGGGTCGCCGTTCGCCGGCGGCGTGGCCGGCTCCCATCCCAAGGCGGCCCGGCAGGCGACCGAATGGCGCGCCGGCCGGCCCGCCGACGCAGCCCTCATGGACCGCCTGGCCCGCACCCCGACCGCGCTCTGGCTCGGCGACTGGACGGCCGACGTGCGCGCCGCCGCCGACGCGGCCGTGACCGAGGCCGCGGCCACGGGCGCGACGCCGGTGCTCGTCGCATACAACCTCCCCGGCCGGGACTGCGGCGGCCACTCCCGCGGCGGCGCCGGCGACGAGGCCGGCTACGGCGCCTGGATCCGCGCCCTCGCCGTCGGCATCGGCGCCAGGCGCGCCGCCGTGGTCCTCGAACCCGACGGGCTCGCACAGCTGTGCGGCGACACCGCCGCCCGGTACCGGATGCTCGGCGACGCCGTCGGCGTGCTCGGCGCCGGCCCGGCCACCGCGGTCTACCTCGACGCCGGCAACGCGCTCTGGCTGGACGCCGCGACCATGGTCGAGCGGCTGCGCGCCGCCGGGGTGGCCAGGGCGCGCGGGTTCGCCCTGAACGTGTCCAACTTTGCCACCACCGAGTCGAGCATCCGCTACGGCGAGCAGATCGTCGCCGGCCTCGGCGGCGCCGCCCACTACGTCGTGGACACCGGCCGCAACGGCAACGGCCCGCTGTCCGCCGCCGACTGGTGCAACCCGCCGGGCCGGGCGCTGGGGGCGGCGCCGACCGCGAACGCGGGTGGGGCCCACGCCGACGCCCTGCTGTGGATCAAGGTGCCCGGCGACTCGGACGGCCCATGCAACGGCGGACCCGCCGCCGGAGCGTGGATGCCGGAGTACGCGCTGGGCCTGGCCCGGGCCGCGTGGGGCGGCTGACCGGGCGACACGACACACGCTGGAGGCCACGGGTTGGTTACCACGGTTGCCGGGCTGCACCGCCGGACCGGTGTTCGGGTCGCGCTCGCGCTGCTGGCGCTCGCGGTGACCGCCGGTGCGGCGGTGCTCGTCGCCCGCCTCGGCGGGCCGGACGGGTTCCTCACCCGCGACCGCGACCTGCTGATGCTCGACGGGCGGGAGTACCGCTACGCCGGCCAGACCGTCCCCGGCCTGGTCCCGTGCGGCCCGGGGGCACGCGGGCCCGAACCGGGCGACCTCGACCGGTTCTTCGCCGGGCTGCCGCCCCGCTCGATGGTGCGTACCTGGGCCACCGCAGACATGCGGCTGCCCGACGTCGAACGGGTCGTCGCCGCCGCGGCCCGCCACGACCAGCTGCTCACCCTGGTGCTCGGGGCGAGCTCCGGCACGTGTCCCGCGGCCGACGCCGCGGCGGCCGCGGACGGGCCGGAGCTGACCGAGGCGTGGTACCGCGGCGGGTACACCGAGTCGTACCTGCCGTGGCTGCGCACCGTCGCGGAGCGGTTCCGGGACGAGCCGGCGGTCGCCGTGTGGGAGCTGTTGAGCGCCCCGGGCACGCAGGCCGGCGCGGCCGACCTGCGCCGCTTCTACGACGCCGCCGGCGCGGTGCTGCACCGCGCCGCCCCGCACCAGCTCGTCGCGTCCGGTGCCCGGGCACCCTGGGTCTACGGCGGGGCCACCGACTGGCGCCTGCTGCACGACAGCCCGGGCGTCGACGTCGCCACGCTCACCGACTTCGACATGAACGCCGGCCCGTCGCCGCACCTCGCCGACGCCCTCGCCCAGGCGCGGGCCGCCGGGAAGCCGCTCGTGCTGGCCGACGTGGGGATCCTGGCCAGCCGCGACGGCGACCCCACGGCGGCGTTCGACACGGGCCGCCCGGAGGACACCCGCTGCGTGAGCTGGCCCCAGCGGGTGCGTGCCCTGCGGGCCAAGCTCGACGCGTCCTTCACCGCGGGCATCGCCGGGGCCGCGGTTCGCGGCTGGCGGCCGGGCACGCCCGTCGCCGGCTGCACCGTCGGCAACGCGGGCTGGAGCGCCGATCCGCTGCTGGAGTTCCTGACGGGGTACCGGCTGCCGGCCGGCCCGTCGACCCGGCTGGCCGCCGCGGGCGGCGCACCGGGACCGGCCTCCGTCCCGCCGGGCAGCGGCCCGGCGACCGCCTCCGGCAGCGTCCAGGCCAGCGACTCGGCTCCGCCGCAGCCGGGCACGTCGGCCTCCGTCGCGGCGTCGAGCGCGACGACGCGGCCGGACCCGACGACGCCCGCGCCGGTGGCCAGCACCGTGCCGATCACCCAGGTCGGCACCGCGTCGATCATCACCGACCCGGGCAGCCAACTGACCTACCGGCACGCGCTGCCTGCCGCGGTACGCCCCGGAGACCAGATCATCGCCGCGGTCGAGCTGTACGACGACGAGCCGGTGCCGACCGTCGCCGGGTTCACGCTCGTCGCCGCGGCCACGGGCGGCGGTGGTTTCCGGCCGCGGACGCTGGTCTTCCGGCGCACCGCACAGGCCGGCGACACCGACGTGGTCGTGACCTTCGCCGACTACGGTGCCAGTTCCTCGGCGGTGATCGTCTACCGCGGGGTGGACCGGTCGTCGCCGGTCGTGGCCGCGACCACCGGGTACAACGGCGGCGGCGCGACCCTGACCGTCCCCGGGCTCGGCGCGCCCGCCGGCAGCCGCCTGGTGCTGGTGGCCGGGGTCTGCTCCAACGAGACCGCCGGGGCGTGGGCGGGCGCGTCGGGCGGGATGGCGGTGCGGGCGGGCGTCTCGGCCCGGCCGTGGACCGGCATCGTCCTGTTCGACCAGGCGGCCGCCGGCGGCGCCACCGGCACCCGCACCGTGAGTCGCGATGCCGGGGCGCATCAGTCAGGTGTACTGCTGGCGCTGCGCAGGGCCTGAGATGGACGCATCGCTGATCCTGCGCGACCTGGCGGAGGCCCGCAGCCCGGGAATCGCCCGCTCCCAGCGCATCGCCCGGGCCGTCCGGGCCCTCACGCTCGGCCTCGCCTCCTCCGGCGCGACCGAGGCGGCCGAGCTCGAACGGCAGCTCGTCGAGGCGGTCCGCCGCCCGCTGCCGCGCCCGCGCGTCGTGGCCGTGCTGTCGGGCTCCGGCGGTACCGGCGCCACGACCACGGCGGCGGGCATCGCCACGACCCTCGCCGCGCTCCGCGACGACCCGGCGGTCCTCGTCGACGCGCAGACCGGCGCCGGCTCGCTCGCCGACCGGCTGACCGGGGACCGGCGCGGCCCCGCCGCGCCGACCGTGCGTGACGTGGCCCGCGACGGCGACCGCGCGGTGTCCCGCACCACCCGCAGCGGCCTCGGTGTGGTCGACGCCGCACCGCACCGCGATCCGGTGACCCGGGCCGGGCTGCGGCGGGTGCTCGCCTCGCTCACCGTCCGGCACGCGTTCGTCGTGCTCGACCTCGGCGACGACCCGGGGGACCTGGCCCTGCTGGCCGACCGGGCGGTCGTGGTCACCGCCCCGACCGCGGCCGCCGTCGACGGCGCCCGCCTTACCCTGGACCGGCTCTGGCGGGCCGACCCCGGCACCGCGGCGGCGGCCGCCGTCGCCGTCGTCTGCCCCGCGCCCGCGGCCCACCGGCGGCTGGTCCGCCGCCTGCACGAGGAGATCAGCGCCGACGTGGCCCGGCTCGTGCTGGTGCCGCACGACCGGGCACTGTGCCGGCCCGGCCCGCTCGAGCCGGCGGACCTGCGCCCGGCCACCCGCGAGGCGTTCCTGGCCCTCGCGGCCCTGACGGCGAGCTGAGCGCGACGGCCCTACGCCCCTGGTTACGCCCCGGCGCCCGCGACGAGTGCGGCGAGCGCCAGGTACGCCTGCCGGGTGGCCGGGCGCAGCCGGGACGGTTCGATGCGGCCACCGGAGCTGAGGTACCGGTCGTGGGGGATGAGCGCGGCCTCCGCGGACCCCTCCGTCAGCCGCCGGAGCCGGCGGTGCGCCCGTCCGTCGGACTCGGGCCGCATCCGTACGACCGCGAACACCGTCGACACCCAGGCGTCGCCCTCCCGGTCACCGATGCGGTCGAGCACGACCTGCGCGCTGCGCAGTCCCTCGTCGCTCGCGGTGGTCACGACGACCACCTGGTCGGCCAGCCGGACCGCCTCCTGCCCGGCCGGCGACAGGTCGTTGCCGACATCCAGCAGCGTGAACGTGTGCGTCACCGTGAGCTCGTCGACCGCGGCGCGCATCTCACCGGCGCCGAGCGGCTCGGACGGCGGCGCGCCGTCGACGGTACGCAGGCCGCCGCCGCCGACGAACGGCAGCGCCGACCGCGGGCCGTCGGCGACCTGTCGCAGGCCGGGCCCGACCCGCCCGGCGAGCCGGTTGGTGATCGACCCGGTCCCCGCCCGGGCGTCCGCCAGCACGGTCGCGTCCTGGCGCAGCGCCGCGAGCGTCAGGGCGATGCCCGCGGCGGTCGTCGTCGTGCCGGCGCCGCCGTGCCCGGACACGACCGCGACGACCCGCGCCCTGCGCTGCGGCGCGCACACCGACGCCACCAGGTCGCGCTCCAGGTCGAGCGCCTCGATGGCCCCCGGGTCGACCAGCCCGAGGGTCAGCGCCCGCACGGCGCGGGCGAGCACGGTACCGCGGCCGCTCGCCCGGACGTCCGCGTCGGCGAGGGCGCGCAGGACCGCCACGACCGGCGCCGCCGCCGACTCGCCTTCTGTTGCCCCCCGGTCATCCTCCGGTGCGCTCGGGCGCCACGGCCCCGGGTCGGCCGCACCCGCACCCGCTCCCGCGCCGGCGGCCGGTTGCCGTTGCCGGCCGGCGACCGTCGTGTCGGCCGCCGCCAGGGCCCGGGTCGGTCCGGCCAGCCAGTCCGCGTCGCCGGCGCCTGCCGCGGTCCAGCCCAGGTGGGCGTCGTCGCCCGCGCGGTCGCTGGCGGCCGTCCCGCCGTCCCGATGGCCGTCGCCGTGGGCCCGGTCCGCCGGCTGCGCCCGCTCGGCTTGGTCTGCCCGGTCCGTCGGCTGTGCTCGCTCAGCTCGCAGTGCCCGGTCCCTTGGCTGCGCCCGCTCGGCTCGCTCTGCCCGGTCTGCCGGCTGTGCCCGCTCGGCGCGCTCGGGTCGCTCGGTCCGTTCAGTCCGGTCGGTCCGTTCTGTCTGCTCCATCGGCGCTGCCGAGCCCGTCCGGTCGGCTCGCCCGGCTCGGTCGGTCCGCTCCGTTCGCTCTGCCGAGACCCTCCGGTCCTCCCTGGACGACGGTCCCGCCGACCAGGGTTCATGCTCCTCCGGCTCGGGGGCGGCCAGCGCAGCCAGCCACGCCTCGTCGGCCGAGTCCAGCCGCGCCCGGCGGCGCCCGTCATCGCGCTCCGCCTGCTCCGGCCGCGCCTGTGGCGTCCCGGCCGGTGCAGCGGCGACGCGACGCGGCGGCCCCTCGGCCGGCTGTGGTGTGGCCGGCTGTGGCGGGGCCGCCCGTGGTGTGGACGGCTGTGGTGTGGAGGGGTGTGGTGTGGACGGTGGGGGCGGATATGCGCGCGGTGGCGCCGGGCGCCGCGCTGCCATCTGGGCACCGCCGGGCGGTTCCGTCGTCCGGTCGTCGCGCGCCGCCGCCGGCTCGGGCCGTGCGTGCGCCTCCGACCCGTACGCCTCCGGCTCGGGCGGCACCGCGCGGGGCCTCGGGATCCGCCACCGCGGATCGGGCTCGCCGCGGTCCGGCTCGCCCGCCTCCCACGCGCCGGTCTCCGACGCGTCGGTCTCCCACGCGTCGGGCACCGCCGCCTCGGCCGGCCGGGGGTCGTGGCCGTCGGGCTGCCGATGGCGCCCGTTGGACCGCGATTCGGCCGGACGCTCCGGCACGCCCTCCTCCCCGTACCGCGCCGGCGCGGCCTGTGCGCCGCCGGCGGGCTTCCGGCCGATGTCGCCGTCCCGGTCCGCCACCATCATGGTCCCCTTCGCGCAGCTGCGCCGCAGCGTGTTGGATGCAATCCAATCATGCGTCATACGCCACTGAAAATCGCCATTGTGATCACCATGTCCACCGGCCCGCCGGATTGGATGTGGGGTTCTGCAGGCTGTAGTGTTGTGCGCTAGGCGAACACTCTCCGGGCTCCACCGGGCTGCGGAGGGGTCGGTTGGAGGGAGACACGGTGGGGCTTTACACCATCACCATCAGCCCCGATGACGGCAGTGGGGCGCAGACGACCGTCACGGTCGACGTCGACGGTGACGTCATGCGCGTCATGGAGGTCAACGTCAGGTCGGCGACCGGCGGCGGCCTCGTCGGCGGCCGGATGCCGGACGTCGACTTCGACCTGCTGCTGCGCGCGATCAACCCGGGGCGTGGGGCCGGCCAGCCGGGCGCCGCCGCGGACGAGAGCGCGGCCCCCGCCGAGTCCGCCGCGCCGCGCCGCACCCAGCCGGCCGCCCAGTCCACCGCGCCTCGCGGGGCCGCCGAAGGCCCGCGGCGCCGGGGCAAGCCGAAGGTCGAGACCAGCGTGCCGCCCAGCTCGCTCGGCGGCCGCGCCTATCGCAAGATGCCCGACGACCTCGCGGAGGTCTATGAGCGGACGCAGAGCGTCACCGCGGTCGCACAGCACTTCGGCGTGCCCAGGCACACCGCGCAGGGCTGGATGAACCGTCTCCGCCAGCAGGTCCAGGGGCAGTGACCTGGCAGAGGTGACAGACACCCTCCGTCGCGCGCATGATGGTGTATCACGCAAGTGCGTTGGAGGGTGGAGGCAGTGCCAGCCGTAGAGACCGCACAAGCAACGACGAACACCGACGACGTCCGGGTCATCGACTGGCCCGGGGAGTATGTGCAGTCGCTCGACCGCGGCCTCGCCGTGATCCGCAGCTTCACCGGCACCTCCGGGCGGCTGACCATCGCCGACGTGGCGCGGGGGACCGGGCTGACCCGGGCCTCCGTGCGCCGCTCGCTGCACACGCTGCGCACCCTCGGGTACGTGGGGAGCGTCGACGGCCGCTTCTTCCTCCAGCCGCGCGTGCTCGAGCTCGGCTATGCCTACCTGTCCTCCGCGTCGATCCCCGTGGTCGCGCGCGAGCACCTCGTCCGGCTGTCGGAGCGGCTGCGCGCGTCGTGTTCGATGTCGGTGCTCGACGGTTCCGACATCCTGTACGTGGCGCGGGCACAGACCCAGCGCACAGCCGACGTGTCGGTCGGTGCACGCACGCCGGCCGTCGCCACGTCGATGGGCCGGGTGCTGCTCGCCGGCCTGGACGACGACGCGCTCGACGAACGGCTCGACGCCGTCGACCAGGAGCGCTGGGAGCCGCAGCGGCTGCGCGAGGCCATCGGCGAGGTGCGGCGGCAGGGCTTCGCGCTCGTCGACCAGGAGCTGGTGGCGGGCCAGCGGTCGGTGGCCGCCCCGGTCCGGGACGTGACCGGGCGGGTGGTCGCGGCGGTCGCGGCCAGTGACGACGCGTCCAGCGTCACGCTGGAGCACCTGCGGGGCACCTACCGCCGCGAGCTCGTCCAGACCGCCCGCAACATCTCATACGGCCTCGCGGCCCGCGGCTGACCTGCGGCTGATCTGCGGCCCGGACCCGTCAGTCGAAGAACGAGAACGACTCGCCGACCAGTTCCTCGGTCACGTCCACGTCGGCGCGGGCCGCCCAGGTCTGGAACACCCGGTGGTCGAACTCCTCCAGGCCCAGCTCCGCGCCGAGGCCCGGCTCGTCCCGGTCGAGCTCCAGCCGGAGCCAGTCGCCGTGCGCGCCGATGACCACGAAGCGTTCGCCGCGCCAGACGCCGGTGGTTCGGCGGTACCGCAACGCGTCGAGCTCGTCGAGCTTCACGGGATGGCCGGGCCGGTCCATATCGGGTCCGGCCGCCAGGGCGGCGCCGAGGTGGACGCCGTCCGCCGCCGGCCAGGCCAGGTAGTCCTCGCCGTCCCACGTGGCGACGTACCCGTCGCGCAGGTCGCCCCGGTAGGGATCGGTGGCCGGGCCGCGCTCCGGCTGCCAGCACCGCTCGCGGGCGTCGTACTCGCCGACCAGCGATTCGTAGCCGTCGGGCCAGATCCGCAGCAGCTGGGCGCGGTGCGGCAGCAGGACGCCGAAGCCGACCAGGGACAGCGGCTCCGGGCCGGCCACGGGGCGGTACAACTGAGGGCAGAAGGCGGGCCACCGGATGACGTGGATCGACCCCTCCTCCGGGTCGGTGATCCAGTCCAGCGGCGCGAACCCGGGCAGCGCGGCCAGCTCCGGGATGCTGAGCGCCGCCACGTCGTCGACATGGTGGAACACGCCGCCGACGCGGCCGTGACCGTCGTCGAGGAACAGCGGCACCTGGGTGTGCGCGAGCACCTTCTGCAGCAGGACCGGAGCGGCCGGCGCCGGGCTCGGCAGGCACAGGTCGGCGACGTCGAACACCCGGGCGGCCAGTATCGCGACCCGGTCCGCGGGCAGCCGGACGGCGATCGGCGAGCCCGCGTTGACGACGAGCGACACCGGGCCGGGCGGCCAGTTGTGCAGCACGTCGCTCATCGGCGCCCGGATCGCCGTGGCTCCTGGCCCGAGCCGCTCCGCCAGCGCCTCGGCCGAGGTGAAGACGAGGACACTGGGCTCGCCGTGGTCCACGATCCGCCAGGCGAAGTCGTGATCACCCGGCGCGGCGTCGGGCGGCGTCGCGGGCTCCACGGCCACCAGTACCGTGGCGCCCGCCACGATCTTGAGGAACTGCAGCGAGTCGTCCTCCCGGACGGCGTCGACCAGCGCCTGCTCGGTGAGGTTCGCCGGGCGGAAGTCGGGGCCCGCGACCGGCGCGGGGGCCGGTTCGGGCCCGAGGTCCGGCGGCTCCCCGGAGCCCAGCCGGGCCACCAGCCAGCCCGGCAGGCGGCTCGCGATCGGCAGGCCGGGGTTGACCATCAGCCCCCAGTCCGGGTCCGGCCACAACCCGGCCAGCTGGGCCAGGTCGAGGATCACGTGCGGCCGGGTGGAGCCGTGGACAGCCATCGCCGCGCGGGACGTGAACGCGACGAGCGAGACCCGTCCGTCGTCGACGCGGGTCGCCCAGTCCGGGTCGGCGACCGCACCGTCGTCGACCGGGCGGACCAGGACGAGCAGGTTCACGCCGGCGAGCACCCCGAAGTAGCGGTCCCGGTCGTCGTCGGCGACCGCCCGCAGGAGTGCGTCCTCGGTCGCCGTGGCCGGCCGCCACTGTCCCGTCGGTTGCATCGCCGGCTCCTCCGCAAGGAATGACAGCCCATTGTGTACGAGAACACAAGCAACACGCCATCGGCAAGTGGCCGACAGTTCATCCCCGAGCAAAGGGTAGAAACAACATACGTCATACGCTACAGTCCCCGGCATGGAATGGCTTCGGCACGGTACCGTGCCGGTGGCGCCGGGCGTTGCGCGCCAGGCGCCCGCCGGGCGCCACCGATCCCGCGGCCGGCGCGCCGGATGGCGCCGACCGGCCTCCCTCGCGCTGGCCGCCGTTGTCGCGGGAGCCGCGGGGTTCGTCACCCTCGAACTGCTCCCAGCCGCCGCCGAGAGCCCGGCCCCGGTCCTCGACGCGGGGCGCGCCGACTGCACCACCGGCACCGACGGCCACTGCACGATCACCCACCGCCTCGGCGCGGTTCCCGCGGCCGTGGCGGTCACGCTCTACGCCCCGCTCGACGGCTCCGGCCCGCTGCCGTACCAGCTGGCGGCCGACGAGTACAGCAGCGACGGCTTCCGGCTGCGGGCGCTGACCACCGACGGCAGTGTCTACACCGGACAGCTGACGGTCAGTTACGTCGCATTCGGTGCGCCGGCCGCGTCGGGCCACTCGCCGTCGATGCTGCCGTCCGGCCATCCGCGGCGCCCCGCCGCGCCGGCCGGTCTGACGGCCACGCCCGGCGACGGCCAGGTGAAGCTGTGCTGGGAGAAGGCGGTCAACGCCGACGGCTACGACCTGTACTACCGCGACGTGACACAGGGTCAGGAGTGGACGCTCATGCCGTACCCGATCGCCGATGTCTGCTGGACGGGCGGCCTGTTCGTCAACGGCCACACGTACGAGTTGAAGCTGCGCGGCGCCAACGCCGACGGCCAGGGGCCGGACTCGGCCGTCGTCACCGTCGTCCCGGTCGCCGGGTGAGGGAGGGAGAGGGCATGGAGCACCCGCTGCTGGCTCGCCTGCGTGAACCGTCGACCGGCCGTCGCCGGGTCGTGACGGCGCTGGCCGCGCTCGTCGCCGTCGCCGCCGGCGGCATCGTCGCGCTGACGCTGGGGTCGGCGTCCGCCGACTCGGACGGTACCGTCGACGCCGGCACCGGCCAGTGTGCCACCGCGGCCGACGGGACGTGCACGATCGAGCACCGGCTGGGCCGGGCGCCGGGCGCGGTCGTGGTCAGCCTCGCGGCGCCCGTCTCCGGCACGGGAGCACTGCCGTTCCAGTTGGCGACCGACCAGTACACCGCGACGAACTTCCGCCTGTCGGCCCGGTCCAGCACCGGCGCCGTCTACCACGGCGACGTCACCGTGCACTACCTGGCGTTCGCCGCCGCGGCACGGTCCGGCAGCACCTCGTCCAGTGCCTCGTCCAGTGCCTCGCCCAGTGCCTCGCCCAGCGGGTCGCTCAGCGCCGGGCCGGTGGCGGGCCCGGCCGGGGCCCGGCCGCCCGGGCTGAGCGGCGCCGGCGTCGAGGACCCCGTCGCGTTCGGCGAATGGCGCGGCAAGCCCGTCGAGGTCTGGGAGACCTGGAACAACTTCACGACCTGGGGCCTGATGGAGTCACTGCCCAGCGTGAAGGAGCACTTCTTCACCAACGGCCGGTTCGCGGGGAAGATGTCGTTCTCGCAGCCCATGTGGGCGCTCGGTGAGAACGCCCGCACCTGCAACTCGGGCGCCAGCGACACGCACATGCGCACGGTCTTCACCAACCTCAAGCAGGTCTGGGGCGGGGAGGCCTACGTCCGGCTCGGCTGGGAGATGAACGGCGACTGGTTCCCGCAGAACGACGCGCTGGCCGACCCGGCCGGCTGGGTGACCTGCTGGCGGCGCTGGCACGGCATCATCAAGTCGGTCTCGAGCGGGTTCCGGCTCGTGTGGAACCCCAACTTCGACTCGAAGGGCGGACTCGACGTCCGCACGGTGTGGCCCGGCGACGAGTTCGTCGACGTGGCCGGCCCGGACGTCTACGACTGGGGCCATGCCCCGGACGCGGCCGACTCGCACGGCGCGCCGGTCGGCGTCGACGCGTGGGTGGCGTTCGTGGCCTCGCACGGCAAGCCGTTCACGTCTCCCGAGTGGGGCCAGCAGGGCAAGGACAACGCGGTCTTCGTGCAGCAGATGCACGACGCGTTCGAGCGGGCCCGCAACTCCCCGACCGGCCTGGAGTACGAGTCGGTCTTCGTGCTCGAGGGCTGCAAGTTCGCGCTCACGGCGGGCTGCAACCCGGGCGCGGCCGCGCGGTACCAGCAACTGTTCTAGGCGTTTCGGACGTGTTGCCGTGACCGTGGATGTGCGGTGGTCCCTTGACGGTAGAGCGGGAGTAGTGCACTACTTGACCGCGTGGTGCCCGATCTGTCCGCAGAGTCGCGGAACGGCCTCGCTGCGCTCGCGCGGGCGCTGCCGGACGAGGACGCCTGCCTGGAACTGCTATGGTCGGCCCGGTACGGGCCCGGTGACCAGGCGCCCTGCCCGACCTGCGGGCGCTCGCGGACGTTCCGGCGTTACCGGACGGCCGCCCGCCGGCGGGCCTGGACGTGCACGACCTGCGGCCGGCACCTGTCGCCCACCGCGGGCACGATCTTCGCGAAGTCGTCGACCGGGCTGCGGACGTGGTTCTACGCCGTCTACCACGTCGCCGCCTCCGGCGGGACGGTCACCGTCGCCCGGCTCGAGCAGGAGCTCGGCGTCAGCCACAAGACCGCGTGGCGGATGAGGTCGGTGATCGGCGGTGCCCTCGGCGCCGCCGATCCCCCTCGGTCCCCGCAGGACCTGCGGGAGCTGCTGGCCGCGCTCTGTGCACCGGCCGGGCCGCCGGTCGACCCGGCCGGGGACCGGTTGCCGATGCCGTCGACGCGGTTCGTCGGCCGGCGCCAGGAGGTGACCGTGCTGCGCGACCTGGTCGCGCGGTCGCGGCTGGTGACCGTGACGGGACCGGGCGGGTCGGGCAAGACCCGGCTGGCGATCGAGGCCGCGCGGTCGCTCGCCGGCGCCTACCGCGACGGCGCGTGCTGGGTCGACCTGCAGCAGCTCGCCGGGGACGAGCCGGTGGCGCCGGCGATCAGCGCCGCGCTCGGGCTGCGGGAGCAGCCCGGCGCCGGGCACGTCGAGCTGCTGCGCCGGCACGCCGCCGGCCACGAGGTCCTGGTCGTCCTGGACAACTGCGAGCACGTGCTGGACTCCGTCGCCGAGGTGCTGGCCGCGCTGCTGGACGGCCCGGCCGGGCCGGGTGGCCTGCGCTTCCTCGCGACGAGCCGGGAAGCCGTCGTCGTGCCCGGTGAGCGGGTGTGGCGGATGCCGGCCATGCCGGTGCCCCTCGACGAGGCCGGCGTGGCCGACTGCGACGCGGTCCAGCTGTTCGCCGACCGGGCCCGCTCGGCGCTGCCCGAGTTCCGGCTGGACGAGTCCAACGTCGACGCCGTGGCGGAGATCTGCGCCCGGCTCGACGGCCTGCCGCTCGCGATCGAGCTGGCCGCGGCGCAGACGCCCGCGCTCACGCCGCAGGAGCTCGCCCTGGCACTCGACGACAGCCTCCGGCTGCTGACCCGGGGCAGCCGCGGCGGCCATCCCCGGCACCGCACGCTGCGGGCGTCCCTGGAGTGGAGCGTAGCCCTGCTCGACCACGAGGAGCGGCTGCTGCTGGCCCGGTTGTCGGTGTTCCGCGGCGGGTTCTCGCTCGACGGCGCCCGCCGCGTGTGCGGCGCCGCGCCGCTCGATCCACAGGCCGTCGTGCGCACCGTCGCGTCGCTCGTGCACAGGTCGCTGATCGCCGTCGAGGACCGCCCGGCCGGCCGCCGGTTCCGGCTGCTCGAGACCACCCGGCAGTACGCGGCGGAGCTGCTGGAGGACCCCGGCCCGGTGCGCGACCGGCTGCTGGCGTTCGCGACCGAGCTGACCGGTCGCGACCCGTTCGCCGGCGGGGCACCGGACGGCCTGGGGGACTGGCTGGACGAGCTCGACGACGAGCGGGGCAACCTGGGCGCCGCCATGGACCAGGCGTGCGCGGGCGGGACGGGCGCCGAGGCGCTGCGCCTCGCCGCCGGTGCGGGCCTGTTCTTCGGGGTGCGCGGCTACTTCGCCGAGGGGCAGCGCTTCCTCGCCGACAGCCTGGCCGCCGAGGGGTCCGAGCCGTCCGGGGACCGGGCCCGGGTGTTGTGGGGATCGGCGTACCTCGGGTTCATGTCGGCCGACGTCGCGCTGGCCACGGAGCGGGCGAACGCGGCGCTGGCCATGGCTCGGGAGTTCGGCGACACCCGGGCCGCCGCCCGGGCCCTCACGGTGCTCGGCGGCATCGACGTCACGCGGGCGCCGGAGCGTGCGCGATCGCTGCTGTCCGAGGCCGTCGGGCTGGCCCGCGAGGCCGCCGACACCTGGTGCCTCACGCAGGCCCTCGGGCACATCGCCCACGCGTGGTCGACGCAGAGCCGGCTGGAGCCGGCCCGGCGGGCCCTCGCCGACGTGACCCCCCTCGTCGACCGGGTCGGCTCCCCGCACTTCGTCGCCTGGCACCACGTGGTCACGACGATCGTCGCGCTGCGGGGCGGTGACCTGGCCGCGGCGGACGAGGCCGTCGAGGCGGCCCGGCGGGCCGCCGCCGACCTCGGCGATCCGGTCTGCCAGGCGATGGCGACCGCCCTCGCGGCCGAGATCGGCTGCTGGATGGGGCGGGCGGGCGACGCGTGGCGGGAGACGCTCGCGCTGGACGAGACCTTCGGGCTGTCCGGCCGGGGCCCGTTCATCGCGATGTTCGTCCAGGCGGCGCTCGGCAAGAGCGCCCTCGCCCTGGGCCGGCTCGACGACGCCGAGCGGTGGCTCCGGCGCGCGGTGCAGGGCGCCGAGCTGACGCGGCGCACGGCCGTCGCCGGGTCGCACGCCGTCGACCTGGCCGAGATCGCGCTCCTGCGCGGCCGCCCGG
>NZ_JBEXCY010000261.1:0-14635 GCF_040605515.1 Dactylosporangium sp. NPDC005572
ACACAGCGAGTCCCTCGAGTACAGACCTGTCCACAACCGAACACCCGGGACCGCCTCCGCGCCCGGGACCGCCTCCGCGCCCGGGACTGTTGCCGCGCCCGAGACGGCCACAGTGCCCGGGACCGCCTGCGCGGCGCCCGCGCGGTGGACCGCGTCGGCGACCGCGGTGTCCTGGGGCTCCGGGACGCAGCGCAGGTCGAGCAGCAGCCGCCCGTGCTCGACCCGCCCGACGACGGCCGGCTCGCCGAGCCGCAGCGGCCGGGCCAGCTCCGCCGGCAGCGCGACGGCGACGGACGGCAGCTCCACCTCGGGCGCGCCGCCCCCGCCCACGACGGCCACCGTCTCCACCACGGCGCCGCCGGTCGCAGCGGCCAGCCGCTCGACCCGCGGCCGCAGCTGGGCGACCGTAGCGTGCAGGGCTCGGCGGGTCGGCGTGGCGCCGCCGGTCAGCGTCGCCTCCACGGCGGCGAGGGTGAGTTTGTCGACCCGCAGGGCGCGCGCCAGGGGATGCCGGCGCAGGGTCTCCACGAGGTCCGCCCGCCCGAGCAGCAGCCCGGCCTGCGGCCCGCCGAGCAGCTTGTCGCCGCTGGCGGTGACGAGGTCCGCGCCTTCCCGCAGTACCGTATCCGCATCCGGCTCATCGTGAAGCACGGGATCGGGGGCCAGCAGGCCCGATCCGATGTCGACGACGAGCGGGGCGTCGAGGGTCGCGAGCTGCCGTACCGGCACGGAGGCGACGAACCCGCGCTGGTAGAAGTTCGACGGATGCACCTTCAGCACGAACCCGGTGCGCGGCCCGATGGCGTTTGCGTAGTCTTCGAGTGACGTACGGTTGGTGGTCCCGACCTCCCGCAGCCGCGCCCCGGTGGACTCGAGGAGATCCGGCAGCCGGAACCCGTCCCCGATCTCGACGAGCTCCCCACGGCTCACGACGATCTCCTTGCCGCCGGCCAGCCCGGTGGCAGCCAGGACAAGTGCCGCGGCACCGTTGTTCAGCAGGTGTACCGCATGAGCCCGCGGCACGGCGGCCGCGAGCGCCGCGATCGCTCCGCGCCCCCGCTTCGCCCGCTTGCCGCTGTCAAGGTCAAGCTCCACGTCGGTGTACCCGGCCGCGTTTCGGATGGCGGCGATCGCGGCTTCGGAGAGCGCGGCCCGCCCGAGGTTGGTGTGCAGGACAACCCCGGTAGCGTTGATCACGGCCCGGCCGCGGCCGCTGTGGAGCACCTCGACCACGGCGGCCACGACGTCGTCCGCCTGGAGCTCCCCACGCCGCACCCGTTCGAGCTGCTCCCGCACGACACCTTTGGCCCGAAGGCGATCGACGTCCTTGAGCCGCGGATCGTCGAGCACCCGGTCCGTCCGCGGCACGTTCCGCCGCGGGTCACCTGTCATGCATCGAACGCTAGCAGCGCAGCGACCATACTGTTGCGATGCCGATCTTCCTACCCCCTGAGGCCGCCCACTTCGCCGTGACGGCCGGCGCTCCGGTGATCACGCTTGACGTGGAGCCCCCGCCCGCCTTGGCGGAGGGGGAGTGGTCACTGCTGAACCGCCTGACGATGCTCGTGGTGGACGGCCCGGCCGACGCGGGCTACCTGCTCCCTCGCCTCGGCGCCGCCACCCCGCCGGGCTGGGACGACGCGGTGGAGCGCGCGGCGGGCAGCCACGTCGTCTTCGGCACGACCCCGAACGCCCCGACGGTCTTCGCCCGCGCCCTGTCCTGACGCCGCTGCGGGGCGCTCACTCGGCGGAAGCGGATGGCACAATTTCGAGGATCGTCACTTCCTCGGAAACGGAGCATCGATGCAGAAGGTCGCCAGCCTGATTGATGCGGCAGGGGAAGACCTGCGCGACGATGAGGCCCGGCAGAAGTATCTGGACCGGCTCATCGCGGAATGGCAAAGCGTCGAGACGGCGATGCGCAAGGCCTACTTTGCGCTGCTCCTGCTCGCCGCGGCATACGCGCTCGTGCGGCTGAAGAACGTGTCGGAACTGAGCCTGGGCCCGGTGAAGCTTTCCAAGGTCGACCCGGTCCGCATCTTCATCCCCGCGCTGATGAGCTACTTCACCTACCAGGTCAGTGCGCTCTTCTGCTGCTCGGCAGCCTTCGAACGAGTCTTCTACGGAATCACGAGAAAGTTCCATCCGGGCCTCTTCAAGACGGATCTCGACATGCTCATGATACCGTCGGCGGGCTCGATTCTTTCGCCCGAGCTGCCAGGGTGGAGCGGCTTCGGTGCCGCGCGCGACCGGATGCGGGCGTTCATCGTGGTCAAGAACCTCGTCATATTGGCATTGCCTTTCGTTCTCACGGTTCTGGCGCAGATCTACTCCATAATGGACTCCGGCCTTCGCGGCCTGGTGGTCGCGTCACTGGCCGTCGTGCTGTTCTTCCTCGTCTACGCCGCAATCCAGATCGCGCACGGAGTCCGCCTGGTCGACCTGTAGGCGTCTCAGTGTGTTGTTCCGGCATGGTGACCGAAATGCCCGGGCCACAAGTGGGCAGCCCGGCAGCTCGCCAATTCACCCGGCGACGCCAGCTGCGAGGTCCGGCCACCCGTGGAGCTGTGAGCGGGTCAGCCATCCAGCAGTTTGAAGGCGTCGTTGAGCATGAACAGGCCGGCCCCGGCGAAGATGACGCCGACGACGCGGGCGAGCAACATCGCGTCCTGCACCCGTCTGGCGACCTCCCGTGGGCCGGGCGGCGGCGCCCACGGGTTGAACAGGCTGTTTGGCGACCGGCGCACTGCTTTTCGGGCAAAATGGGAGGTGAAGCCCCGGAAGTTGACAGCCAGGGCCGCGCCGACGAGAAAGAACGCCAGGCTGAAAGCGATCGGGGCGATGTGGCGCATACGAGGAACGTATCGCGGTGGCGAAACTCGTGTGGTCATCCGCGACCTCGATGGACTGTTGATGTGCACACCAATGACCATGGCGCTGTGCGGTCGGTCGTCGAGCTGTCGTCGACGCCCGCTGTCGAACCTGCGCTCCCGCCCCCGAAGGCGCAGCTCGTTTCCGGCCGTGATGCTCTGAACAGCGCAAACGTTGGCGCTGGATTCAGTCATGCACGAGCTTCGGCGTCCATTCGGCGCGGCCCCGGTGGCTTGCACCGCAGACTTCCGAGGAGCCGGGGCGAGAGCGGACACGCACAGGCAGCTGGGCTCAGACAACCCCCTGGGTCGGGCTGACTCAGGCTGGACACGCCGAAGCCTCGACGCTCTCCGGACTCCGGAATCTGCCGCCCGGCCGCGTGCCGCGGCGCCGCGCTATCGGATGCCAGTACCTACCGGGTCAAAACTGTGAACGGACGAGATTCAGACGACTCCGGCCGACCTGTCTGGCCCGGTCTCGCAACTCGTCCGCAGAGGCGCCCCGCAGCAGAGCCTCGATGTCCTCGTACTGACTCCGTTCCTCCGCGCTGAGGAGGTGCCGAGAAGGACCGAGGCCCTCCAGGTGGAAAGCCGCGTTACGGGCTGTCATCGAACAGTCCTCCACATTGGCCATCGTGGGCCCAACTGGAGGTTCGGGCAGATCAGTAGCCTGTTTGGCCGCCGGCGGTGAGGCGTGCTGCCGCGTCGGCGGGTGTGTCGTCGTAGCCGGGCCGGGCCAGGAGTACCGATTGGAAGAAGTGACCCTGTTCCTCATCCGGGTCGTCGTCTGCGGCGAACGGTCGCCACAGGGCGAGGTATAGCTCCCGTGCGGTGAAGCCGTCATCGTCCTCGTTCGGCCTGAGGTTCACGTGGCGGCGTAGGCGCTCCACGACTTCCAGCGCGGGCAGCCCGAAAAGGTCTACGTCGCGGTACCGCACGACGTCCCGCTCGATCGGACGCCACACCTCGATCGCGTTGACCCGGTCCCTTGTCCGCCCAACTCCGAAGCCCAGGCTGAACTCAAGCCCGCTCGGTAGGTGCAGCGCAACCTCACCGTGGGCGGTGGAACTCAGCGGGCCGAGCGTCTCAAGCGCGGCACGGGCCTCGTCGATCGTCATCCCGAGCCGCAGCGGACCGACCCCCTGCCGCGGCTCCAGCGCGAACTCCATGCGCTGATCGTCGCAGCCCTCTCGTCGGGTGCAAGAACTGGGCGTGAAGCCGCACGTGTCATCCACGTCCCGAGCCGTACGAGGCTCGATCACCGAACAATAGACGGATGCGCGCGAGGCGTTCTGCGCCTTGGTCCGAAGAGTCTTTCGGAAGTTCGGCAACTCGGCGAGGAGCACGCCAACGCACACGAAGATCCCGACTGGGGGCCAGGAGGGAACGGCTCGGCGCCGGATCGGGGACACCCTCGACCTGGACGCCGTGGATCTGCCACGCACAGTGAGCACGCCCCAGTGCCGATGAGGTCAAGTGAGACAAGTGTCGGTGCCGGGTCAGGGCCTCCGGATGATCTCTATTATGCGAGGTCACCGGGGGTCTGCTGGCGAAAGAGCTGGTTGGCGGAAGCGGACGGGAATCGAACCCGCCTGGCCCGGATGCCGGACCACCTCGGTTTTGAAGACCGGTCGACGCACGCAACGCCAGCAGCAACAACGGTCCGTCGCCGGATTCCGTTGCCGCCGATTTGCCGTGGCCCGAGGCTGCGACGTCGCCGCTGGGCTGGTTCCGCCTGAAGCGCTAACCGGTCGTGACCGAAAGTATCGGTCATTCCACACCGCGTAGGGCCTATCCTTACCCTCCGCAAATATTGATCGTGCCAGGGAACGACCGCTGCTAAACAATACGGGCGAGAGGGCGATATGGGCTTCTATCTCCGGACAAGCCTGAAGGCAGGTCCCTTTCGATTCAACCTGTCGCCGTCGGGTGTAGGTGTCTCGGTCGGTGTGCCTGGGTTCCGGGTCGGCGCTGGACCTCGCGGCAACTACATCCGCGTCGCCGGTCTCGGTGCCACCTATTTCGGAGGTCTGGCGCCCACGGCTGTACCGCACGCCGTAACGCCCGGTGCGCAGCCCGTGCGCCCCAACGATGGTGTCGTCATGCAGGAACTAACCGGTACCCCGGTGCAGCACCTCGTCGCGGTGCACCCGTCTGACCTGATCAACCAGATCCAAACCGCAGCGCAACGGCGGTCGTTGTGGCCCTGGGCCGCCGCCGTCATTACGCTCTTGTCCTTGGTCACTGCGCCGTACGGGCTGCTGCTACTCCTACCCGGGGCGCCGGCCGTTTGGTGGTTGCGACAGCGTGACCTTGCTCGACGCTCCGTCGTGGTTTTCTACCAGGTCGAGGACGCGCCTGCGGCGAAGTATGAGCACTTCACCGGGAGCAGTGGCTTCGTCAGCCGGGTCCAGCGGGTCTGGCAAGTCGAAGCGGAGGGCCTACTGCATACCACCCACCAGCGAAAGGTGAACTCCGGAGCCAGCGCGCTCATCCGTCGTAGCGCCGGCGCATTGGATCTGACTGGGCCGCCCATACTTGTCACGAACATCGCCGTCCCGAGCCTCCAGGGCAAAGACCGGTCCGTGTATTTCCTTCCGGACCGGATTCTCGTCCGGCACGGAAATCAGTACGCCGACCTTCCGTATGTCGCAGTCAGCGCTCACATGGAGCCGCAACGGTTTATCGAAACCGAAACCCCACCGACTGACTCTCACTGCGTCGACACGACGTGGAAGTACGTGAATAAATCGGGCGGCCCGGACCGCCGGTACAACAACAACCGGCAGTTGCCTATCATGCTGTACGGCCGGCTCACTCTGACAACCCCGCAGGGATTGCTAATGGTGTGGGACTTCTCCCGGCCCGATGTTGCCGCATCCCTCGCGGACGCGCTGAACCGGATGCAATAGTCGACACCGGCTCGTTGGTCCCAGAGCCTCGGCTGATCCCCTCGATGCGAACCACCCGCAGGGCGGACCGGCAGGATGTCCGAGGCTGCCGAGCAGCTTGCGAACGCTTGATCCGGTCGGGGTTCGGCGGCGTCGGTTGCTGTACTCCGCTGCTGTACTGCACGGACAGCGGAATCTAGTCGTCTGAAGTTCGGATTTCGAGTGAATCCGTCTCGTGAATTCCGTAAACGTGAATGAGGGTATCGTGGACCTTCCTAGCAAGGTCCACGGAAAAGGTTCCCCTGTCCTTTGGGAAAGCGAAATCGCGATTGAAGTTCGGAATGCTCGCATCGGGCAGTTCCCACCCCTCTTCCACAAGCATTGCTTCTTGACTCTCGGTCAACCAGTGCCAGCGGGGTAGAAATTCTGAGGATACTAATTCTACGTAAATGCCACGAACACTCCGCATGAACTGCGCATAGAAGCCAGCAAGGCCGTGAATTTCCAAAATGAAGTAGCTATGGTCGGTAGTCTTCCGCCATCTCGGCTTGGCGGAAAGATTATCGATCGCATGTGCGATTATGTCGATTCGCTCTCGAACGAATTTCCCTCGCGCCGCCGCATCCGCGAATTCCAAATCCCCGACGCCCGCGTCAATATTCAAGAACTGCTCGCGGACATGTCGCATCTTAGGTTGATCCAAGATTGCAACCACGCGTTCCAGATGGTAGATGTCACATCGTCCGCTGGCTGCCTTATCCAGATCACGTCGTTCCGACAATGAAATTTCTTGATTGCATACAAATGCCATGCCGCTAACGCCATTCGCGACAACTCCCGCCAGATCACCCACAAATTTCTTCTTGATTACGTTGAATGGCTGCTGTCCACGCGGAAAGTAGACTGCCATTATCCATTGCAGCCCATTGCGGAGCATAGTCGCATCTTTCTTTCCGTCACGTCCGCCCAATGGATGGCTCGGATCTACACGCTGGTAGCCGTCGCTCAGCAGGATCTGCGCTGCCAATCGTTCTGACGGCCCCTGGCCTGACGTCCACACAAGCAGCCTTTGCCAGGTCTCATCCCATCGATGCGCCATCCGATGATTGTGCCTTGCTCCGTACTCAGTGGCCGAGAGCGATTCCGCAATCTCGCGTCAAGGCAACCTTGACGTCGTACCGAGGGCGGGGCGGCGCGCAAGGTTAGAGGGCAGGCCACCGGCCTGCCCGCCCCCACTGCCCGAAGGGTCGCAGAGGCTCCGGGGTCCAGGGCGGCCGAAGGCCGTCGCTTGCGACGCGAAGCGCCCTTGACTCCGGAGGGGCGGCCCGGCACACTGCGCGCCGCCCCGCCCGCCGTGTCCTGTCCGGCGCCGGCGGCCCGCACTCCGCGCCAGCCGATGGGCGTCGGCCTGGTCGCCGGCGAGCGGCTGATCGAGCTGGCGGCTAGGCGCCCAAGCGGCGGCGCGTGCGGCCCGTTTCGGGCCGCCTTGAAGACGTACAGAAAGTTTGCACATGCCGACCACCCGACACGATGTCGGGTCCCGGCACATGCTTGACACTCGCGTCCCACCACATGCTTGACAGTGGCTGTGTTCGGTCGTTGATCACGATGGTTTGTGGATCTCGTGGTCGGGGGGCCGGGATTGGCACTGGTTGCTTTGTCGAAGGTGGAACAGCGGTACCGGGCTGTGCTCGCGTTGCGGTCCGGGGAGCGGGTTGGTGAGGTCGCGCAGCGGTTGGCGGTGTCGCGGCAGAGTGTGCACACCTGGTTGAGCCGCTATGCGGAGGCGGGTTTGGCCGGGTTGGAGGATCGGTCCCGCCGGCCGGAGTCCTGCTCGCATCAGGCGTCGGCGGAGGTGGAGGCGGCGGTGTGCGAGTTGCGCCGGGCGCATCCGCGGTGGGGTGCGCGGCGGATCGAGTTCGAGCTCGGTCGTAACGGCTGCCCGGGGCGGGTGCCGTCACGGATGACGGTGTACCGGATCCTGGTGCGTCACGGGCTGCTGCGGCCGGTGAAGCGGGGCCGGCAGCGCAAGGATTACAAGCGCTGGCAGCGGGACGCGCCGATGGAGTTGTGGCAGATGGACATCGTCGGCGGGATCCTGCTGCCCGGTGGGGTGGAGGCGAAGGTGGTCACCTGCGTGGACGACCACTCCCGGTTCGCGGTCGCTGTGCGCCGAGCCACGGGCCGGGCCGTGTGTGGTGCGTTCGCTGAGGCCCTTGTCCGGTACGGGATTCCCGAAGAGATGCTCACCGACAATGGCAAGCAGTTCACCGACCGGTTCGGCCAGGGCGGTGAGGTGTTGTTCGACCGGATCTGCCGGGAGAACGGCATCGTGCACCGGCTCACGCAGCCCGCATCGCCCACCACGACGGGGAAGGTGGAACGGTTCCATCAGACGCTGCGCCGGGGACTGCTCGACGACGTCGGCGAGTTCACCGACCTGGCTGCCGCGCAGGCCGCGGTCGATCGGTTCCTGCACGAGTACAACACCAACCGGCCGCACCAGTCCCTGGACATGGCGTTTCCCGCAGACCGGTTCTAGCCCAGCACCGCCGCCGACGGCGCGGCACTGCTGCCGCTGAAGCTGCCCAGCATCCTGGACGTGACGCCGGCATCCCCGCAGCCGCCGGTGTCCGCCGCTGCGGCGCAACAAAGCACCGCCCTGGTGCCTGCTCCGGTCACTCCGATCGTTCCGGCGCAGGTGTCGTCCGGCCGTTGGGCCGGTGGTGCGATTGAGTTCGATCGGGTTGTGCCGCCGTCGGGGAATCTGCAGGTCGCGGGGAAACAGTTCTGGCTCGGTCCGGCCCGCTCGGGCATCACCGTGACGTTCTGGGCCGACACGGACGTTATCCATCTGCTGATCGCCGGCACCCGGCTCAAGTCGGTGCGCTCCCACTTGTCCGTCAACGACCTGGCCATGCTGCTGCGCAACGGTGGCCGCCCGGCTGGGCCGCCGCCGCTGCCCGTGGCCGCCGATGCCGATCCCGCCGGCGCGGTTGAGGTCGACCGGACCGTGAACGCCGCCGGCCACGTCTCACTGGGTCAGCATGTGGTGCTGGCGGCCGAGATCCTCGCCGGGCGGCGGGTGAGCATCCGCATCGACGCCCAGACGCTGATGTTCCTCGACCCTGACACGCGGGAGCTGTTGCGCACCCGCGCCAACCCGCTGACCCCGGCCGAGATGGGGCGGCTGCGATCGGCCCGCCCCGCCGGGCCGCCACCACAGCCTCCGACCGGTCCGGTGCGCGTCCAGCGCCGCGCCTCCAACACCGGGACCGTCATGGTCGCCGGCCAGAAGGTCGCGCTCGGCCGGGTCCACGCCGGCAAGACCATCACCATCGAGGTGTGCGAGACGGAGCTGGCCATCTGCTGCGACGACGGCACCCGCACCATACGACGCACCACCGACCAAGCCGTCACCAGGATCAAAGCCCACCGACCCCGCAAGACGGAAACGCTCACCCCGACGGAGCCGGCCTGCCGCAACTAGAGGATCTTGAGGTAGTACACCAGGGTCCATGACCAGCCGGGTTGATGCTCCCGGCCGACCTCCTGGTAACCCAGGCTGCGATAAAACGCCATGGCCTCCGGCTGGTTCGTTGCGGTGTCTAGGTGCGTCTCCCGCATGCCCAACTCGAGCGCCCGTTGCTCCAGCGCGGTCATCAACGCTCGGCCGACCCCGCGCCGACGTGTCGCCGGATGCACCCGCACCCGCAGCACCTCAGCCCGTCCCTTCGGCGATGGCTTGATACCACCCATGCCGACCAGGTGACCTCCGAGCTCGACGACCAGGAAGTCGCCGCCAACTCCCAGAAACGAAGCTGGTATGTCCGCGAGATCGGAAAACCCGGCCGGCGGCTCATACGTCGGCGGCAACGGCAGCGGCACGCCCGGGTCCGCAGTGGCACCGATGTTCGGCAGGTTGTTCAACGCCCACACTATGGGCGCATCAGCGGTCCGGAACCTCCTGATGGTCACCACCATGCCGCGCAGCCTTACATCCCGACGCTCAAACCGCGACCGACTATCCCGCCGCCGTTACGATGAGCCGGACGTATCCCTAGGCCACCTGTCCAACATCAGCTGAGACGGAAACGTCAAGCATCAGGTGGGACTCGACAGACCACCCGACACGACCACCCGACACGACCACTCGGCACGGCCGCTAGGCCGCCTGTTGCCCAGTGGGTTCGGTGCCGTCCTGAAGGTAGGCCGGCCGTTCAGAGGACCGCGCGGCTAGCGTTGCTCGTAGCCGACGGCTAAGGCGGGGAATAGTGAGCTGGTCTAGGTCGCCCGGGTCGGCGAACGTGTACTCGTCGATCTCGTCAGGCTGGAAGCGGATCGCCGCAAGTTGCTCGGCGCTCAGCGTGCCCCCATCGAAGATGAACAAAACCTTGTCGCCCTCCTGGAGTCGACTGGGCGGATGATCCCACCGTGATTCTGGAGGAGCGGGCGTTGAAGCATCGGCCTGCCTCCGCGACCCGATCGGTGCCTGCGGCGCCTCCGCTCGTCCGTGCCCTCCGGTGGCACCTGGCAGCCTATGGCCATGCTCCCGATGGCCGGCTGTTCTTCGTGCCGGGCCATGGCGACAAGCCTGTGTCCAAGTGGACCTACAACAACGCATGGCGACGAACACGGGCGGCGGCGTTGACAGCTGCCCAGCAGCGCACACCGCTCGCAGCGCGACCCTATGACCTCCGTCACGCGGCCGTGTCGCTGTGGCTCAACGCTGGTGTGCCCGCGACCCAGGTTGCCGAGTGGGCGGGCCACAGCGTCCATGTCCTGTTGAAGGTCTACGCCAAGTGCATCGAGGGCCAGGAGGGAACCGCCAGGCGCCGGATCGGGGACGCCCTCGGCCTGGACGACGACGAGGGTCCAGCGCTCTGAAGATCTTTGCCGTGGATTTGCCGCGCGCACTGAGCGCGACCCGGTGCCGGTGAGATCGAGTGAGACGAGCATCGAGGCAGGACTGGGTCCCCGGATGATCTCTATTATGCGAGGTCACCGGGGGTCTGCTGGCGAGAGAGCTGGTTGGCGGAAGCGGACGGGAATCGAACCCGCCTGGCCCGGGTGCCGGACCACCTCGGTTTTGAAGACCGGGAGGGGCACCAGCCACCCGCACGCCTCCACCGCCACCCTAGCAATACGCTCGGACCCATGACGTACGCCGACGTGAACGAGGTCTCCCTGTGGTTCGAGGAGCATGGCGAAGGCGCGCCGCTCGTCCTCCTGCACGGGGGGTTCTGGTCGATCCCCGTGTTCGGCGAGTTGCTGCCCGCCCTCGCCGGGCGGCGGAAGGTTGTTGCCGTCGAGCTTCAGGGGCATGGGCATACGGCTGACGTCCAGCGGCTGCTCGCCTACGAGACGCTCGCGGACGACGTCGCGGGGCTCATCAGAGCGCGATACCACGCACCCGTCGACGTCATGGGGTACTCGCTCGGGGCCGGCACCGCGACCAGGGTCGCCATCCAGCACCCCGAGCTGGTCAGGAACCTCGTCGTCGTCTCCACCGTCGCCAGGAGTGCCGGGTGGTATCCGGAGGTGCGCGAGGGCATGGCGCAACTCGACGCCGAGGCGATGCGGCAGAGTCCGCTGTACCAGCAGTACAAAAGTGTCGCACCCAGGCCCGAGGACTGGCCGGTGCTCGTCGGCAAGATGGGCGAGCTGCTGCGGCGGGACTACGACTGGTCGCGGGAGATTGCCGGGATCCGGGCGCGGACCATGCTCGTGTTCGCTGACGCCGACTCGATGCCGGTCACGCACATCGCGGAGTTCTACGGGCTGCTCGGCGGCGGGCAGCGCGACGCGCGGTGGGACGGGGCGCTGCGGCCCGCGGCCCGGCTCGCGGTGCTGCCAGGGCGGACCCACTACGACGTCATGGCCGACCCGCAGCTCCCCGCGCTGGTCGACGGGTTCCTGAACTAGATGGACATCCGACTGCTCGGGCCCCTGGAGGTCAGGGACCGCGACGGCAACGCCATCGACATCGGCGGCGCGCGCCTGCGGATCCTGCTGATCCTGCTCGCGTTGGAGCCCGGCAAGGTCGTCACCGCCGGGCGGCTCATCGACGGCATCTGGGGCGACCAGCCGCCCAGCGGCGCCGGCAACGCGCTGCAGTCGCTCGTCTCGCGGCTACGCCGGGTGCTGCCCGACGGGGTCATCCAGGCCCGGCCCGCCGGGTACCTGCTCGACGTCGAACCCGACGACGTCGACTGCTTCCGGTTCGAAAGTACCAAGGAGCAAGCACTCTGGCGGGGCACCGCGCTCAGCGACGCGGGGGACGCGCCGTGGGCGCTGAGCTGGCGGGCCCGGTTCGACGAGGCAAGGCTGGCCGCCGCCGAGGCCGGGACGCTCGACGTCGCCGACCTGGAGGCCCTGGTCGCCGCGCACCCGCACCGGGAGCGCCTCGCCGGGCTGCTCATGCGGGCGCTGCACGAGCAGCAGCGAACCGCCGAGGCGCTCATGGTGTTCGAGCGGTACCGCCGCCGCCTCGCCGACGAGCTCGGGGCGGACCCGTCGCCGGCGCTGGCCGGGGTGCACGTCGAGCTGCTGCGGGCCGGCGAGCCGGCCGTCCAGGGCAACCTGCGCACCCCGCTGACCAGTTTCGTCGGCCGGGACGTGGAGGTACGCAACCTGGCCAAGACCATCGCGTCGAACCGGCTGGTGACGCTCGTCGGGCCGGGCGGGGCCGGGAAGACGCGCCTGTCGCTGGAGGCGGGCCGGGCCCTCGCCCCGCCGCCGCCCGACGGGGTGTGGCTGGTGGAGCTGGCCCCGGTGACCGCCCCGGCCGACGTCGTGCAGGCGGTGTGGGCGGCGCTCGGCATGCGCGACCCGGCCGGTGGCGCGGGGAAGGGGCTGCTGCCGGGCGGTCGCGACGGGTCCGACTCGACCGGCCGGCTGTGCAACGCGCTCGCGCCGCGGCGGCTGACGCTCGTGCTCGACAACTGCGAGCACGTGGTCGCGGCCGCCGCCGAGCTGGCCGACCGGCTGCTCGGCGCCTGCCCGGACCTGCACGTGCTGGCCACCAGCCGCGAGCCGCTCGGGATCACCGGCGAGGTGCTGCACCCGGTCGAGCCGCTGCCGCTACCCCCGGCGGACGCGGATCCGGCGAGCGCGCGGGACTTCGCCGCGGTGCTCCTGTTCCAGGATCGGGCGGCTATGGTACGGCCGGAGCTCGCCACCGATCGGCACAGCATCGCGGCCGTGGTCCGCATCTGCCGCGCCCTCGACGGCATGCCCCTCGCGATCGAGCTGGCCGCCGCCCGGTGCCGCACGCTGACCCCGGCCCAGATCGCCGACCGGCTCGACGACCGGTTCCGGCTGCTGACCCGCGGCAGCCGCACGGCCCTGCCCCGGCACCAGACCCTGCGGGCGACCGTCGACTGGAGCTGGGAGCTGCTCGACGCGGCCGAGCGGGCGATGCTGCGCCGCCTGGCCGTGTTCCCGGGCGGGGCGACGCTCGAGTCGGCCGCCGCGGTCTGCGACCCCGGCGGTGCGCTCGGCGACCCGCTGGAACTGCTCACCACGCTGGTGGACAAGTCGCTGCTGCTCGTCGACGACGCCGGGCGGTACCGCATGCTGGAGACCATCCGCGCCTACGGCCTGGAACGCCTCGACGAACATGGCGAGACCACGGCGCTGCGGGCCCGGCACGGGGCCTGGTTCCTCGACCTCATCGAGCGGCTGGAGGGCCGGCTGCGCATCCGCGACCAGCTGGAGGCCCTCGCCGCGATCAGCGCCGAGCACGACAACGTCCACGGCGCGCTGCGCCGGGCGATCGCCGACGGCGACGCCGCCACCGCCGCCCGGTTCGTCGCCGGCGTCGGCTGGTACTGGTGGCTCGGCGGCCACCGGGTCGAGGGCGCCGCGCTCGCCGCCGCCGCGCTCACGCTGCCCGGCGAGGTCGACCCCGACGTGCGCGCCCTCGCCTGCGGGGTGGCCGCGGTCAACGGGTTCGACGGGCTCGGCGACACCGAGATGCTGAGCGAGTGGTTCCAGGAGGCGCTGACCTATCGCGGCCCCAGCTCGATGTTCCGGCTGTTCGAGGCGGTCGCCGGCCTGTACCGGGAGGGCCCGACACCCGAGGTCCTGGCCCGCATCGAGCGCCTCGCCGACGACCCCGAGCCGTGGACGGCCAGCCTCGGCCACCTGCTGCACGGCCACACGCTGCTCAACGTCGGCGGCCGGTTCGGCGAGGCCGCCGGCGAGTTCCGCGCGTCGCTGGACGGGTTCCGCAGGCTCGGCGAGCGGTGGGGCATGGCGTTCGCGCTCGCGGCGCTGGCCGAGGTCCTCGCCCGGGAGGGCCGGCACGAGGAGGCGGTCGGGCACTTCGAAGAGGCGCTGCGGTACCTCCGCGCGCTCGGCGCCACCGAGGACCGCCCGGTCACCGAGGTCCGGCTGGCCCAGCTGTACGCGCTGCTGGGCCGGTCCGACCGGGCCGAGGAGACCCTCGCCGAGGCACGGCACACGGCCCGGCGGTCGGGGGTGCCGGACAGCATCGCATTCGTCGAGTACGCGTTCGCGCACCGGGCGCTGCGCATCGGCGACCTCGACCAGGCCCGGGCCCGCTTCGCGCACGCCCTCGCGATCGTCGGCGACAACCGGGTCTCGCCGCAGATGATGGCCATGCTCACCAGCGGCCGCGCGCTGCTGCTCGCGCTCGACGGCGACCGGGCCGGCGCCGGGGCCGCGCTGCGGGACGCGTTCACGCATGCCCGCACCTCGTTCGACGCCCCGGTCATCGGCACGGTCCTCGATGACGCCGCCGAGATCGCGCTGGTGCTCGGCGACCCGGCCTGGGCGGTCACGCTGCTCGCGGCGGCCGAGGCCGTGCGCGGCGGGCCGGACCACACCCGGCCGTGGACCGCGCAGGTC
>NZ_JBEXCY010000262.1:0-14575 GCF_040605515.1 Dactylosporangium sp. NPDC005572
GCACTACGGCGACAGCTACGTCAACGCCTTCTGGGACGGCAAGCAGATGACCGACCGCCCTGCGGGCCGGCGCCCCGGCGACCGCGCCGCGGGTGCGGGCCGTGGTCGCCGCGCTCGACGCGAGCAGCTGGCCGGCCGCCGCCGTCGAGGCCCGCCTGGTCGCCGCCCGGGTCGACCGCCGCCACGCCCGCGACCACCTCACCCAGGCGGCCGCCGCCGCGCACCGCCGGGGGCCGGCGACCCTGCGCGCCCGCGGCTGGTTCGCCGAGGCGCTGCTGCGGCTGGACGGTGCCGACGACGCGGGTGCGGCGGCGGCGGTACGGGCGGGACTGCGCATCCTCGACGAGCACGCCGCCGCCCTGGGCGCCACCGACCTTCGGGTCCACTCGGCGGCGCACCGGCGGGAGCTGACCGGGCTGGGCCTGCGCATGGCCCTGCGCGACGGCCGGCCCCGCCGCGTCCTGGAGTGGGCCGAGCGTGGCCGCGCGAGCCGCCTGGAGTACCGCAGCATCCGCCCTCCCGACGACCCACGCCTCGCCGAGCTCCTCGCGGAGCTGCGCGGCATCGTCCTCGAGGAGGCCCGCGCCGAGGGGAAGGCCCGGACCGGGCGCCAGGTCGCCCTGGAGCGGCTGATCCGCGACCACACCCGGCAGCGCCGGGGCACCCCGGGCGGCCCGCCCACCCCGCCGGTCCCGCCGGCCGCCCTGACCGCGGCGCTCGGGGACTGGGCCCTCGTCGAGTACCTCCAGCTCGACGGCGTCCTGCACGGCCTGACCCTGGCCGGCGGCCGGCTGCGGCTGCGCCCGCTGGGCGCCGCGCAGCGCGTCGCCGAGCTGGCCGAGCGGCTGCCGTTCGCGCTGCGCCGGCTCACCCGCCCCGGCCCCGCCGCGGCCCTGCTCCTGCTGCGGCAGGCCGCGGCCCGGCTCGACGAGGCGCTGCTCGCCCCGTTCCCGGAGCTCGCCGACCGGCCCCTCGTCGTCGTGCCGACCGGCGTGCTGCACGGCGTGCCGTGGTCGGTGCTGCCGTCGCGGGCCGGCCGGCCGGTCACCGTCGCACCGTCGGCGACGCTGTGGCACGCGACCACGACCCGGGGTTTCGCCAAGGGCGGGGTCGCGGTCGCGGCCGGCCCCGGACTGCCCGGCGCGCACGCCGAGGCCCACGAGGTGGCGGCCGTCCACGGCACCAGTCCGCTCGTCGACGGCGCCGCCACGGTCGCCGCCGTCCTCGACGCCCTCGCCAGCGCCGGCCTCGTCCACCTGGCCGCGCACGGGCGGCTCTCGGCCGAGCATCCGCTCTTCTCCGACCTGTCGCTCGCCGACGGGCCGCTCGTCGTGTACGACCTGGAGCAGCTGCCCCGGGTCCCGCACACGGTCGTGCTCGCCGCCTGCGAGAGCGGGCGCTCCGTCGTCAGCACCGGTGACGAGCTGCTCGGGCTGGGTGCCGCCTTCATCGGGCGCGGGGCGGCGCAGCTGGTCGCCTCGGTGCTGCCCGTCCCCGACGCGGCGACGGCGCCGCTCATGGTGGCGCTGCACAAGGCCCTCGCCGCCGGGATCCCGCCGGCCGAGGCGCTCGCCGGCGCCCAGCTCGGGCTGGCCGGCGCCGACCCGCCGGCCCTTGCCGCCGCGGCCGGCTTCGTGTGCCTCGGCTCGGGCCGCGAGGCGCCGCTGTGAGAGCGCTCTTGCGCGCTGGCGATACCGTCTGCGGTCGATGGACGACTCGTTGTTCACGTATCCGGGCGCTGCGCCGGCCACCGAGGGTGGCGCGGCGCTGCTGCGCGACGCGGGGGAGCGGGCCTGGGCCCTCGTGCGGGAGCACGCGCCCGCCCGGCGGTACCGGCCGGGGGAGCCCGTCGTCGCCGCCGGCGCCGACGAGCGCTGCCTCTGGATCGTCGCCGACGGACTCGTCGAGGTCGCCGACGGCCGCCATCGGGCCGAGATCGGCGCCGGGGGTGTGTTCGGCGAGCTCGGCTTCCTGGACGGCGCGCCGTCCGCGGTGCGGGTCCGGGCCCGGACGGATGCCACGGTACTGCGGCTGACCCTCGACGGCTTCGAGGTCCTCGCCGGCAAGGATCCGGCCCTGGCCCGGCGGCTGCTGTTCGACCTGGCCCGGGTTCTGGCCGTGCGCCTCCGCGACCTGCGCCGGCTGGCCTGACGTGGCCGCGCACGGGTCGCTCACGGCGACGCTCGACCTGCGCGGCCGCTGCACGCTCGTCGTCGCCGAACCCGGCCGCGAGCCGCGCCGGGTCGACGTCGCGGACGTCGTCGAGCTGGGCCGCGGCGACGGGCCGGGACTCGTCGGCCTCGACCACCCCGGGGTGTCCCGGCGGCACGCGCGCCTCCAGGCCACCGGCGGGCGGCTCGTGGTCACCGACCTGGGCAGCCGCAACGGGACCTTCGTGGACGAGCGCCGCATCACGGCCCCGACGGTCCTCGCCCCCGGGAGCGTCCTGCGCGTCGCGGGCGTCCGCCTGATCCTCGCCTCGCCGCCGGCCGGAGCCGGAACGGGAACGGCGGGAACAGCGGGAACGGGAACCGGAGCTGCCACGCCGCGGCCGGCGCGCCGCCCGATCCTGCGCCGCGTGATCCCGGCGGGCGCGGCGGCGCAGGCCGTCGAGGCGTTCCCCAACTACCTCAAGCTGCGGCGGCGCGTCCCGGCGAACTGGTGGTACGCCGCCCAGGCCGCCGCCGTGCTCGCCGCGCTCGCCCTGGTCGCGACCCTGCTCGCCCGCCCCGCGCTCGGCCTGACCCTGCTGTGGCGCCTGGCCGTCCCCGTCCTGCCGCTGGTCTGGCTCCTCGCCCCCGGCGTGTGGCGCAACAGCTGCCCGCTCGCCGCCACCAACCAGCTGCCCCGCCTGCTGCGCGTCACCCGCGCGCTGGAGCCGCCGCGGTGGCTGCGGGAGCACGGGTACGTCGTCGCCGTCGCGCTCTTCCTCGCCGCCGTCGGGCTGCGCCGCCCGCTGTTCGACCACAGCGGACCTGCCAGCGCCGCCCTGCTCGCCGCCGCCCTCGCCGGCGCCCTGCTCGGCGGGCTGCTGCTCAAGGGGAAGAGCGGCTGGTGCTCGTCGGTGTGCCCGCTGCTGCCGATTCAGCGGTTGTACGGCCAGACGCCGTTCACGGTCGTCCCCAACAGTCACTGCCGGCCCTGCGTCGGCTGTGCCAAGCACTGCTATGACTTCAACCCCACCGTCGCGTACCAGGCCGACCTGCACGACCGCGACCCCCGCTGGACGGCGCCGCGGCGGTTCTTCGCCGGGTGCATGCCCGGCGTCGTCCTGGGGTACTTCCTGGTCCCGGCCCCGCTGTTCCCGCTGGTGGTGCTCGCGAGCGCCGGCACGTTCTTCGCCCTGGAGGCCCTGGCGCGGGTCCGGGCGAGCGATCTGGCCGCCGTCTACGGCGCGGTCGCGATCAGCCTGTACTACTGGTGGTGCGCACCGGCCCTCGCCGCCACGCTGCACGCGCCGCCGCTGGCCTGGGTGCTGCGGCTGGGCGTGCCGGCCGTGGCGGTGGTGTGGCTGTGGCGCACGCTCGGGGTACGGCGGCGCTTCGTGCGGCACACCGCCGCGCAGCCCGCCATCGCGACCGCGCTGCCCCTGGCCCTGCACGGGGCCCGGCTCGCCGACGGGGTGGAGGTCACGTTCGAGCCGCACGGCCGGCGGGTCGTCGCCGAGCCGGGCACCAGCCTGCTCGAGCTCGCCGAGCGCGACGGCCTGCCGATCGAGGCCGGCTGCCGGATGGGCGTCTGCGGCGCCGACCCGGTGCGGGTCGTGTCGGGCGAGCTGTCCCCGCCGACCGAGGACGAGGCCGCCACCCTGCGCCGCCTCGACCTCGGCCCGTCGGCGCGGCTGGCCTGCTGCGCCCGCGTCCGCGGCCCGGCGGTGATCGCGCTCGCCCCGGAGCCGGCAAGCCCGCCGGTCCCGCCGCCCGCCCCGCCGCCCGCCCTGCCACCCTCTGCCGGACCCTGGTCGAGGCGGCAGCGGCGGCTGGTCATCGTCGGCAACGGCATCGCCGGCGTGACCGTCGCGCAGGAGGTGCGCCGCGCCGATCCCGACCGGGACATCCAGGTGGTCGGGCGGGAGCCGCACCCGCTGTACAACCGGATGGGCATCGCCCGGATGGTCTACGGCCGCTCGGCGATGACCGGCCTCTTCCTGCAGGCCGAGGACTGGTACGAGCGCCGCGGGATCACCTGCTGGCTCAACACCCGCGCGGTGGAGCTGTCCACAGTGGACCGTACCGTGACGCTGGGCACGGGATCGGTGCTCCACTATGACGACCTCGTCATCGCGACGGGCGCGCGGGCGAGCGTCCCGGCGCTGCCGGGCGCGGCCCTGCCCGGCTGCTTCGTGCTGCGCGACGCCGACGACGCGATCCGCATCCGCGCCTACGCCCAGGAGCACCACGCCGCCCGGGCCGTGGTCGTCGGCGGCGGCCCGTTGGCGGTCGAGGGCGCCTACGCGCTGCACCGCCTCGGCCTGGCCGTGTCGATCGCGCTGCGCGGCCCGCACCTGCTGGCCCGCCACGTCGACCCGCCCGCCGCCGCCCTGCTGACCGCGTACCTCACCGCGCGGGGCATCGCGGTGGTGCCGCACGCGCCGCCGGCCGCCGTCGAGGGCACCGACCGCGTCCGCACGGTGGCCCTGGCCGACGGCCGGCGGATGAGCGCCGACCTGGTCCTGCTGTGCGCCGGCGCCACCCCTGACGCGTCGCTGGCCCGCGCGGCGGGCCTGGAGGTCCGCCACGGCATCGTGGTGGACGGTTCGCTGCGGGCGGCCCCGGGCGTCTTCGCGGCCGGGGACGTGGCCGAACTGCGCGGCACGGTGTCGGGCCTGTGGCCGTCGGCCGTGCACCACGGCCAGGTCGTCGCGGCCAACCTGCTCGGCGGCACCCGCACCGCGGCCGAGGACCGCACCCCGGTCCTGGTGAAGGACATCGGCCTGGACGTGCTGTCCGCGGGCCGGCGCGACCCGCTGCCGGGCGACCGCGTCGTCACGGGCGAGGAGGGCACGACGTACCGGCGCCTGCTGTACACCGGAGACCGCCTCGTCGGCGCGATCCTCGTGGGCCTCCCGCGAGAGGCCCCGACGGTCCTCGCCGCCCTGCGCTCCTGACCGTGGCCGTGCCCGTCAGCGCTCCAGCCGCCAGATGATGATCTGCCCGTTGTTGTCACCGCTCGCGAGCAGCCTGCCGTCCGGCGAGAACGCGACGCACTGGACCGGCCTCGAGTGCTCCCCGAGCGGCGACCCGATCGCCGCGTGGCCGGCGACGTCCCAGAGGCAGACCTTGGCGTCACCGCCGCCGGAGGCCAGCGTCCTGCCGTCGGGTGAGAACGCCACGCCGATGCTCGGGTTGACGTGCCCGCGCAGCGGGTCGCCGATCTGGGCGTGGGTGGCGGTGTCCCAGATCCGGACACAGGTGTCGTCCCCGACCGCGGCGAGCCTCGTCCCGTCCGGGCTGAACGCGACGTTGTTGATCGAGCCGGCGCTTCCCTTGAGGTCCGGGCCGGTCGGGCGCCCGTCCCCGACGTTCCACAGCCGCACGTCGTTGTCCATGTTCGTGGCGAGCACGCGGCTGTCGCTGGGGTGGAAGACGGCGAAGTTCGTGTGCGTCGCGTTCGTGAACGGCACCCCCGTCCCGCCCGCGTCGGGGAACGTCCAGGTGCCCAGCACGTTGTCGTCGAGGACGGCGAGGGTCTTCCCGTCGGCACTGAGGGCGACGTCGTTGACCGCCTTGAAGTCGCCGAACGACAGCTTGACCGGCTCCAGCGTCGAGGTGCTCCAGATGATGACCCGGCCTTCGGCGCCGCCGGTGACGAGCGTCGCGCCGTCGGCGCTGAGGGAGTACCCCCAGATCGAGTTGGTGTGACGCTCCTCCTGGCGGACCTCTCGCCGCCCGGCGACGTCCCACTTGCGGACGGTGGAGTCCATGCTGGTCGAGAAGAGCACGTTGCTGTCCTTCGGGTGGAACACGAGCCCGGCGACCATGTTCGTGTGGCCGTCGAGCGCGCCGAGCCGGGTCGCCCCGCGTACCGGCTTGAGCGGCCGGTCCCGCAGCCACCACACCGCGCCTCCGGCGGCGCCGGCCACGGGGACGGCGACCGCGGCGGCCAGCAGCGCCCGCCGCGAAACCCGTCGCCGACCCGCCCCACCGTCGGCCGGGGCCGGCGCTGGGGCCTGGGACGGCGCCGAGGACGGCGCCGGGGCCGGGGCTGGCGCTGGGGACGAGGCTGGGGACTGCGCTGGGGACGGCGCCGCGGCTGGGGCTGGGGACGAGGCTGGGGACGGCGTCGGGGCGGGCGGCTTCTCCGGCGGGCCCGGGACGGCGGCTGGCGGCGCCGGGACGTTGATCATCACGTCGGGCGCCGAAACGCCGATCACCGGGGGAACTGCCGGCGGCGCGCCCGAAGGGGCCGGCCGGCTGACCGCCGCGGGCCCCGGCGGCACGGTCGCCGCGCCGAACGCCGCCGGCGACGTGGGAGCCGAGGCGGCGGGAACCGTGGAGACGGGGGCCGCGGAGGTGTGGGCTGGCGCGGCGGGAGCCGCGGAGCTTGGGAACGGGAATGCGGGAGACGTGGGCGCCGCTGCGCCGATCCCGGGCGGTGATGAGGTAGCGGCAGCGTCGGTGGCGGCCGTGACACCGATCGCCGGTCCCTGGGTAACGGGTCCCTGGGAAACAGGTGCCCCGGAGGCGGGAGCCGGGGATGCGGGCGCCGAAGATGTCGGGGCCGGGGGCGTCGGACCCGGTGTCGTCGGGGTCGCCGCGCCGACCGTGGGTGGAACAAGCGGCGGCGCGGGCGCGTCGATCGCCACGGTCGGGGCCGGGGCCGGCTGGGGTGCCGCTGCCGGGCGGGCCAGGAGGCTGCCGTCCGCCACCACCAGCTCCGGCTGGTCGATCACCGTCGGTGCGATGCCCAGGGTCCGGTGCAGCAGCGTCCCCGCCAACGGGACCCGCGACGCGCCGCCGACCAGGAACACCCCCGCGATCGCCTCCGGGGCCAGGCCCGCCTCCCGCAGCGTGCGCAGCGTCAGCTGCACCGTGCGGTCGATGTAGGGGTGGGCCGCCCGCTCGAACTCCTCGCGGGTCAGGTGCAGTTCGGCGTCGGCCAGCGGGACGTGCAGGTGGGCAGCGGAGTGGCGGGACAGTTGCTCCTTCACCGCCCGGGCCGCCCGCCACAGGGACAGGCGGGCCTGGCGGTCCGCCGGGGACTGGGGCCAGTCCAGGCGGCCCCACGCCGACGGGTCCGGGGCCAGGGTCCGGGCGTGGCCCACGACCACCGCGTCCAGGTCCAGGCCGCCCACGTCCGGCAGGCCGTTGGTCGCCACGACCTCCAGGCCGTCCACCGTCTGGCGGACCACGCTCACGTCGAACGTGCCCGCGCCCAGGTCGTACACGACCAGGGAGCGGCCGGGCGGGATGTCCCGGCCCAGCACCCGCAGGAAGTAGGCCGCCGCCGCCACCGGCTCCGCGACCAGGCCGACCTCGCCGAGGCCGGCCCGGCGGGCCGCGTCGGCGAGGACGCCGAGCCGGGGGCGGCTCCAGACCGCCGGGTGCGTCAGGACCACGCTCGTCACCGGGCGGCCGGCGACCCGGGCGGCCTCGTCGGCCACCCGGCCGAGCACCGCCGCGACCAGGTCCACCACCGGGTACTCGCGGTCGCCGAGCCACACCGTGCCGTCGTCGACCCGCCGCTTCGGGTTCGCCTCGAAGCCCGCCGGGGCGGCTGCGGCGGACCGCTCGGCATCGAGACCGGTCAGCAGGCCGGTGAACAAACCGGTGAGCGGGGCGCCCGCGCCGACCGACACCGCCGAGGACAGCAGCGGCGAGGCGTCGAAGAGCAGCGGCCGGGTCCGCCCGTCGGGGCCGCCCAGCACGGCGACCGTGGTGGAGGTGCCGAAGTCGATGCCCAGCCGGTACCCCTCGGTGATCACGACGCCACTGTAGGGACCGCCGGTGCGGAAGAACACCCGCCGGTCAGGTGGTCGCCGCGGCCAGGGTCTCCGGGAAGAGTTCGTCGAACACCGCTGTGCGCTCGAACGCCATCGCGTGGGCCCGGCCGAGCTGCTCCAGGCGGCGCCGCTCCGACGACGGCATGTCCAGGACCACCCGGTCCAGGGCCGCGGCCAGGCCGGCCACGTCGCCCGGCTCGACGATGACGGCCGTGTCGCCGACCGCCTCGCCGGTGCCGCCGGTCAGGGTGGTGACCACCGGGCCGCCGCCCGCCAGGAGCTTCTCGGTGAGCGCGATGCCGAACGTCTCGACGAAGTCCGGCTCCGGGCGGGTCGGCAGCGCGTAGGCCGCGCAGCCGCGCATGAGCAGCGGCTTCTCGGCGTCGTCGACGTCGGTGAGGAAGATGACCCGGTCGTCCTCCTTGGCCATCGCCTGCACGTGCTCCAGCGCCGGGCCGGTGCCGGCGACCACCAGCTTCACCTTCGACCGGCTGCGCATCTGGCCGTACGCGATGACCAGGTCGTAGATGCCCTTGGCGCGGGCCACCCGGGAAAGGAACAGCACGTATCCGTCGCGTTGCAGGCCGCGGCGGGCCAGGGCCGCGTCGACCCGGGCGTCGTCGAGGTCGGTGTAGGCGGACACGTCAATCGGCGGGTACGAGACCTCGACCCGGTGGCGGGCCTGCGCGGCGAACGTGGTGCCGCAGTGGGCGTCGACCCGCTCGGCGGCGTCGATGATCTCGTCGCGGGTGTAGGCGGAGACGGCCACCACCCGGTCGCTGCCGAGGTACGTGGTGAACAGGGAGACCGCGGCGCCGAACCGGCCCTCCCGCAGGCAGGACTTGATCACGTTGGTGACGTCGGAGCCGACCGCCTTGGCGATCGTGCGCACGTCGGGGGCGAACCCGGCGGCGCGGGCCGCAGTGACCGCGTCGGCGACCACCGCCGTGTGCGGCACGAGGTACATGGACAGGCACGTGGTCGGCACGGGCTCCATGAGCAGCTCGACCAGCCGGCCGGTGAGCCCGGCGAGGTGGCGCCCGTCCGGGACGCGGTAGTCGCCGACCGGCTCGGGGCGTTCGACGGTGATCCCCGGGCTGTACGGCAGCAGGCGGTCGAGCGGCTTGAGCGGCAGGCCGGCCGCCTGCAGCGCCGGGATCGGCCAGGTCAGCAGACGCACGTCGGTGAAGCCCCGGGTCAGGGCCACCTCGGCGATGTTGCGGGCTTCGCCGGAGTGGCCGCAGATGACCGGATCGGCGCGGACGACGATGACGAGACGGCGGGAGGTCATGTGGTACCTCCGGATCCTCTTCGTGGATCGGACAACGACGGCGGACGGGCCCGGCGTCCCCAGCTCGACGGCTCCGGACCGAGACGGATGTGCAGCCGCCCACCACGATGCACCTCGGTCCCGCTGAGGTGCGTGGCGTCCAGCTCCCGCCCGTTGAATGTGACCGCCTGCACGTACTGCGGCGGCGGGTCGTGCTCGATGCCGTCGGCGCCGATCGGTGCCTCGACGTGGCCGCTGGTCTCCACGACGAGCTCCCGGTCGCCGACCCGGATCGCGCCCCGCTCGAAGGCGGGCGCGTTGACGAGGAACAGGTTCTGCCCGGCGACCGGGAACAGCCCGAGCGACGCCCAGACGTACCAGGCGCTCAGCCCGCCGGAGTCGTCGTTGCCCGGCAGCCCGCCCGGGCCGGTGCCGAACTGCCAGGTCAGCGCCGAGTGCACGATCTGGGTGGTGCGGTCGGGCCGACCGGCGTAGTGGTAGGCCCACGGCGCTTCCATGTCGGGCTCGTTGTTGAGCCCCTCGAAGCGCTGCAGCGCGTAGCCGGCGGCCATCTCGGCCGGGTCCGGGCGCCGGCCGGGCTGGATGACCGGCGGCGCGTCGAACCCGAAGAACTGGTCGAGGTTGTAGAGGAACGCGGCGTCGCCGCCGCCGAGCGCGATCCGGGCGGCCATGTCGTGCAGCAGCCGGAACGAGTAGTTCCATTTGCCGCCCTCGTAGAACTCCGAGTCGCGCAGCAGGCCGGTCGCCGGGTCGAACGCGTTGACCCAGCCGCGGCTGCGCCGCTCCAGGTCGTCGGCGAGCGACACGTCGTTCAGCGCCCGGGCGACCTGGGCGGTGCAGTGGTGGGCGAACGCGAGGTCGAGGGTGTGGCTGATCGGGTGTACCACCCCGTGCTCGAAGAAGTCCTCGCCGTACATCCGGCGCAGGTCGTCGACCATGTGCACGAGCGCCCAGCTCCAGTCCAGGCCCGGCCGGCCGAGCGCGTGCGCGTCGGCGAGCGCGGTGTGCGCCAGGGCGCTGGCCTGCCGGAAGAACCGGTCGGCGCCGCGGGCCATCCGGTAGCCGATCGGGAAGTTGCCCTCCTCCTCGCAGACCCGGATCAGCGACTCCAGCAGGTCCGTCGCCCGGTCCGGCGCGATCGCCGACAGCAGCGGCAGCTGGGTCTTGTAGATGTCCCACATGGTGCAGACGTCGAACGCGAACGGCCCCGAGTTGGGCCAGAACGGGCTCTCGTCGTCGGCGAAGCAGGGCTTGATAAGGGAGTGGTACACCGCGGTCGTCATCACCCGCCGCCGGGCCGGCGTGCCGCCCTCGACCCGGACCCGGCCGAGGTGGTCCTGCCAGCGCTCCCGGGTCGCCGCGCACACCCGGTCGAACGCCGGGCCGTTGCCGCCGCACTCCTGCTCCAGGTTGCGCCGGGCCTGGTCGGGGCCGCGCAGCGAGAAGCCGAGCCGGATCTCCACGGTCTGGCCCGCGGTGGTCGGGCCCATGTAGAGCATGCCGAACGGCCGCAGCGTCGTGGGCCGGATGCTGTCGAAGTCGAGCCGGGTCCCGCCGTCGATGAGCCGCCGGTCGTACCACAGCATCTGCCGCCAGCGGGGACTGTCGACCTCGACGTGCACCGAGAGGGGGACGCCCTCCATCACGACGGTGCCCTGCATGCGCCCGTGGCCCAGGCTCTCCGCGTGGGCCCGCAGCGGTACCGTCCGGCCGAGCTCGATCGCCAGGCCGCCGCAGGACAGGTCGATGACGATGCGGGCGTTGCTGTGCTCCGGGAACGTGTACCGGTGGACCGCGACCTTCGCCCCGACCGTGATCTCGCAGCGTACGCCGGTGCCGAGCGTCGCCGCGTAGTAGCCGGGCTCGGCGATCTCGTTCGTCAGCGGCCACGCGCTGCCGAGGTCGTCCAGCGGCTGCACCATCGGCGTGACCCGCACGTAGTTGTAGTACTTGCGGATCGCGCCCGTGCCGGACTGCTGGAAGTGCGTGAAACCGGACGCCTGCAGCCGGTCGAACATCTCCTCGGGCACGCCCTCGGTGTTCTTCGTGTACCGACCGTAGCCGGTCGGGTAGGCGCCGGAGTACGCGCAGGCGGAGACCATGCCCAGCGGCGACGTCGCGCCGGGGTGGGTGTTGCCGACCTGCGGCTTGGGCCACCACCACGTCGCGGCGAGGCCCCGCGGCTGGGGAAGGGCGGTCGCCGCGGTACCGATGAAAGGGTCCACTTCGTCAAGAATGCGGGGACTCTACCCCGCCGCCGGCCGCCCCGTGGTTTCGGCGACGTGAACTCCGCCGGGGCCGCCGGTGAGGATCGCCCAGAAGGTGAGCGCGAGCCCGCTCAGCGCCATCCCGGCGACGGCGACCGCGGTCCAGCCGCCGGCCATCCACAGCATGGCCGCGGCGGCTGAGCCCAGGGCGCCGGCGATGAAGTTGCCGGTGATGTAGGCGGTGTTGAGCCGGCTGCGGGCCTGGGCCGAGACGGCGAAGATGCGGGTCTGGTTGAGGATGCCCTGGGTCTGCATCGCCACGTCGAGCAGCACGATCGCGGCCAGCACGAACACCACGCTCTGCCGGGCGGCCAGGGCGACGCCGAACGCCGCCAGGATGCCCAGCCACGCCAGCCCGGTCGCCGGCAGCGACCAGCCGCGGTCGTGCAGCCGGCCGGCCCGCTGCGCGGCGACCGCGCCGGCCAGCCCGGCCAGCCCGAACAGGCCGATGACCGGCACCGGGTAGCCGAACGGCGGGCCGCTGAGCAGGAACGTGAGCGCGGTCCAGAACATCGTGAACGCGGCGAAGCCGGTGGCCGCAATGAGCAGCGTCCAGCGCACCGTCCGCTCACGCAGCGCGACGGTGGCGATCGAGGCGATGAGCCGCGGGTACGGCAGGTGGTCCTTCGGCGGCAGCGGCGGGATCCGGCGGTACAGGATGATCGCCAGGACGACCGCGAGGACGGCGGCGCCGGCATAGACGGACCGCCAGCCCGCCACGCCGGCAACCAGGCCGCTCACCGTGCGGGAGGCCAGGATGCCGGTCAGGATGCCCGACGCGACGACGCCCACGACCCGGCCGCGCTCCCGGTCGTCGGCCAGGTCACCGGCGAGCGGGGTGATGATCTGCCCGGCCACGGTGGTGATCCCGAGCAGCGTGATCGCGGCCAGCAGCACCCCGATCGACGGCGCCACGGCGCACAGCACCAGCGCGACGGCCGCGCTGACCAGCATGACCGGGATGAGCCGGCGGCGGTCCAGGACGTCGCCGAGCGGGACGATGAGCAGGATCCCGGCGGCGTACCCCAGCTGGGTGGCGGTGATCAGCCAGCCCGCCGCGCCCTGCGAGGCGTGCAGGTCACCGGCGATGAGGTCGAGCAGCGGCTGGGCCCAGTAGAGGTTCCCGACCGCGGCCCCGCTGGCGACGGCGAACAGAAAGATCAACGAGCGCGGCACGGTCACATCCTCGACTAGTCTTCAGATCATGCGGGTGCGGACGGTGGACTACCACACCGGGGGTGAGCCGTTCCGCATCGTGCCGGCGCCGCCGGTGGAGATCCCCGGGCGGACCGTGGCCGAGCGGCGCAGGTTCGCGATCGGCGACCCGGCCGTGGACGGCCTGCGGCAGATGCTGTGCTTCGAGCCGCGCGGGCATGCCGACATGTACGGCGGGTTCCTCGTGCCGCCCGACGACGACGGCGCCACGCTCGGCGTGCTCTTCTGGCACAAGGACGGCTTCTCCACCGCGTGCGGCCACGGGACGATCGCCCTCGGCGCCTGGGCGGTGCGCAGCGGCCTCGTCCCGGCGCCCGGGGACGGCGCCGCCGACGTGGTGATCGACGTGCCGTCGGGCCGGGTGACCGCGCGGGTGCACCGTGCAGCCGGCCGGGTGACCTCGGTCGACTTCGTGAGCGTCCCGTCGCACCACATCGCCACCGCGGTCGAGGTGCCGACGTCCCGCGGCGTGGTGCTTGCCGACGTGAGCTACGGCGGCGCGATGTACGCCCAGGTCGACGCGGCCACGGTCGGCCTGCCCGTGACCCCGTCCGCGCACCAGGAACTGATCGCCCTGGGCCGGGAGGTGAAGCGGGCGCTCGGCGAGGAGTTCTACGGCACGATCCTCTACGAGCGGCTCGGCCCTCTGCACCACCGCAACGCCACGGTCTTCGCCGACGGCGAGCTGGACCGCTCGCCGTGCGGCTCCGGCACCGCGGCCCGGGTGGCCACCCTGGCGGCGACCGGCGAGCTCGCCCCCGGCGAGGTGCTGGTCCACGACTCGATCGTCGGCTCCCGCTTCACCGCCTCCTATCCGGCGGGCGACGTGGTGCGGCCGGTGATCACCGGCATGGCGTACCCGACCGGCGAGCACGAGTTCGTCGTCGACCCCGACGACCCGATGACGCCCGGGTTCGTGTTGCGATGATCCCGTACCTCGACGCCGCCGAGATTGCCCGCCGCGTGCCGCCCGCCGCGGCGGTGGCCGCCGTGGAGGCGGCCCTGCGCGGCGGCCTCGACCCGGCCGCGGGCGTGCCCCGCTCGTCGGTCCGGCTCCCGGCCGGCGAGCTGCTGCTGATGCCGGCGTCGTCGCCGGCCCACGCCGGGGTGAAGCTGGCGGCGGTCGCCCCCGGCAACGCGGCGCTCGGCCTGCCCCGGATCAGCGCCGTGTACGTCCTGTTCGACGGCGCGACCCTGCGCCCGGTGGCGTTCCTGGACGGCACCGCCCTGACGACGCTGCGCACCCCGGCGGTGTCGGTGGCCGCGGTCCGCCCGGCGCTGCCCGCCCGCCCGCTGCGCGTCGTGGTGTTCGGCGCCGGCCCGCAGGGCGTCGGCCACGTCGAGACCCTGGCCGCGGTCGCCGACCTGGCCACGGTGGACGTGGTGGTCCGCACCCCGGCGCGCGTGTCGGTGCCGTGGCCGGTCCTGGAGGCCGGCTCGCCGCCGGTCGCGGAGGCACTGCGCGCCGCGGACGTGGTGGTCTGCGCGACGACGGCCCGCACCCCGCTGTTCGACTCGGCCCTGCTGTCCCCGTCGGCGGTCGTGGTGGCGGTGGGCTCCCACGAACCGGACGCCCGCGAGGTCGACGCCGCGTTCTGCGCCCGCGCCACGGTGGTGGTGGAGGACGTCGGGACGGCGCTGCGCGAGTGCGGCGACGTGATCCAGGCGATCGCGGAGCACGCCCTGACCCGGGACGATCTGGTACCGCTGACCGAGGCGGCCACCTGCCGCGCCCCGCTGCTGTTCAAGGGCTCGGGCATGGCCTGGCAGGACCTGGTCGTCGCCGAGGCCGTCCTCGCGGCGGGCTAGCCGCAACGCCGTTCAGTTAGGCCGGTGAGTGGGTTGTCAAGGTTCGTCGGT
>NZ_JBEXCY010000263.1:0-14546 GCF_040605515.1 Dactylosporangium sp. NPDC005572
GCGGGCCGGGTCGGCGGTGAGCTCCGCGGCCCGGTCGAGGCCGGTGACGGCGGCGCCGAGCGCGCCGCGCTCCACCGCCCGCCCGGCGGCCGCCTCCAGCTCGCCGCTCACGGCCTCGTCGGGGCCGAGGGTCGCGGCGCTGCGGTGCCAGGCCCACCGGTCCGGGTCGCCGGGGTGCGCCGCGGCGAGCGCCCCGGCGAGCGCGCCGTGGACGGTGAGCCGCCCGATGTCGCCGGCGGAGCGGTACACCGCGGAGCGCACGAGCGGGTGGCGGAACCGCAGCCGCTGGGCCTGCACCTGCAGCAGGCCGGCGTCGATGGCCGGCTGGATGGCGGCGGCGGTGACCTCGGCGCCGGCGAGCGCGCCCGCGACGGCCAGCAGGACCGGCAGCGGGCAGCCGGCGTCGGCGGCGAACACCGCCAGCACCGCCCGGGTCGCGGCCGGCAGCTGCGCGAAGCGGTCGCTGAACGCCGACTCGAGGCGCTCGTTGAGCGGCGGCAGGTCGGGCAGGCCCGCGTCGGCGCCGGCGGCGACGAGCCGGGGCAGCTCGACGAGCGCGAGCGGGTTGCCGGCCGCCTCGGCCAGGACCCGGTCCCGCAGGCCAGCCGGCAGGCCGGGGGCGTGGTCGTGCAGCACCCGGCGGGCGGCCTCGTCGTCCAGCTCCCCTACGTGCAGCCGGCGCAATCCGGTGCGGGCGAGCACCCCGGCGTGCCCGGCGCGGACCGCCATCAGCACCGCGATCGGCTCCACCCGCAGCCGCCGGGCCACGAAGACGAGCACGTCGAGGGTCTCCGGGTCCAGCCAGTGCGCGTCCTCGGCCAGGATGAGCAGCGGGGTGCGGGCCGCGTGCTCGCCGAGCAGCTCCAGGACCGCCAGCCCGACGGAGAACAAGGCGTCCCCGGCAGCGCCGAGGCCGAAGGCTCCCCGCAGCGTGCGCTGCAGGTGCGGGGTGAGCGCGTCCAGGTTCCCCAGCAACGGCGCGAGGAGCTGGTGCAGCCCGGCGAACGGCAGCGCCGACTCGGCCGCGGCGCCGTTCGTCTGCAGTACGGTCATCCCCGCGTCGACGGCGGCGCACCGGGCCGCGGCGAGCAGCATCGTCTTGCCGATCCCGGCGTGGCCGCGCACGACCAGCGCGGCGCCCCGGCCCGCCCGGGCATCGCCGAGGAGGTCGGCCACCGCCGCGAGCTCGCGGTCGCGGCCGTGAATCTGCTGCTCCAGCACCATGACGCCCCCCTTCGGCGAGCACTGTCGCACCGGCGGCGGGGCCGCAGTGTGCTAGAGGCGCACGGTTCTGCCGCCTGCGTGCACGCTCACCAGCTGCCGGGGGGTCAGGCCGAACTCGGCGCGGAACTTGGCGGTGAAGAAGCTCGGGTTCGAGAAGCCCCACGCCCGGGCGACCGCGGCGATGGAGGTGTACCGCGGCCGCGGCGCCGTGAGGTCCGTGCGGGCCCCCTGCAGGCGCTGCCGGATGATCGACTGCTCGAGGCTCTCCCCCAGCCCCTCGTACAGCTTGTACAGGGCCCGCACCGAGATGTTGTTGGCGGCGGCGATGCGCGCCGGGGTCAGGTCCGGGTCGCGCAGGTGGTTGCGGACGTACGCCTGGACCCGCGCCTGCATCGAGGAGTGCATCGCGTCGCGCAGGCGGGCGCCGTCGCCCGCCGCGGAGACCACGAGGGCCCGCATCAGCTCGGCGGAGGCCGCGCCGAGCTCGGGCGCCGCCGCGCTCGCGGCGAGCGACTCGGCCTGGGCCGTGATCCGGGCGACGTGGTCGCGCACCAGCTCGTAGAGCGGGCTGCCGCGCAGCTCGCGGGCGGCGGCGTGGATCATGTCGCGGGGCACGCCGAGGTGGTCGACGTCGACGTGCAGCGCGTAGGAGGCGCCGGTGCCCTTCCAGCCGTAGACGTACGGCAGCGACAGGTCGACGAGGATGAGGTCGCGCGGCCCGAACAGCCGATCCTCGCGCTGCCACGCCATGTGGTTGTCGGTGCGCATCGGCAGGGCCAGCACGATCGAGGTCTCGTCCGACGACCGGGCGATGCGGGGCGTGCGGCGCAGCGTGGTGCCCGACGCGTCGATGTTGAACACCTTCGCCGGGCCGAAGTCGGAGACGGTCATCCGCGCGTGGATCGCGCCGGGGTCCTCGAACAGGGCCAGGCTCGAGGAGCAGTTGCCGCTGACCGTGGCCTGGAAGGCCGCGGCCCGGTCCCCCGCGGGCATCGTGTGTGTGTCCAGCACCAGCACGGCGTCAATGTATTGCCTGCGACCGCGCCGCCGAGGGTCTGTGCGTGCACGGTTGAGTCCCACTGTGCACGACTTCCGCGCTCACCTATGCTGGGGCCGCGATGGCCGTGCTCCTCGACACCACCAGCCTGCCCTGGGGTCAGCGGGCCGATGCCGTCTGCGCGGCGCTCGCCACGAACCTGACCCCGGCCAGCGTGTCGGCGGCGGCGGGCGCCCGGTCACGGATCAGCCGGTGGGACCTCGGCCCCGGCGCGGACCTGCTCCACCACGTCTCGGGCGGGCACCGGCTGACGAGGACCGGCCGGCACCTGCGCTCGGACACCCCCGAGCGGATCTCGCTGGGGCTGCCGCGGTCCGGCTCGGTGCGCCTCAAGCACCGCGACCTGCCCTACGGCGACCGCATCGGGGAGCTCCAGCTCGTGGACCTGACCTCGCCGTACGACTTCCTCGTCGACGGCCCGGCCGAGCTGCAGGCCGTCATCGTCGACTACGCGCAGCTCGGGCTCACCGTGGACGCCGTGCGGTCGGCGATCCCGCGGCTGCCGGGCAGCCCGCTGTACGAGATGACCCGCCGCCACCTGCATGGGCTCCCCGCGGTCATCGACGCGCTGCCGCCCGGGCCGGCGCTGGCGATGCTGGGGTCCTCGACGACCGAGCTGATCCGGGCGCTGATCGCCTCGTGCGCCGTCCGGCCGGACGAGTGGGCGGTCGAGGCCGTCAACGGGACCCTGTTCCTGCGGCTCACCGCGTTCATCCGGCAGCACCAGCGGGAGCCCGACCTGAGCGCGGCCCGGCTCGCGGCGGTGCACGCGGTGTCGGTGCGGGCGGTGTACACGGCCTTCGCCCAGCAGGGCGAGCAGCTGGCGGAGTGGGTCATGCGCGGGCGCCTCGAAGGGGCCCGCAAGGAGCTGGCCCGGCTGCCGTCCGGCGCCGGCGCGATCGGCCGGGTCGCGCACGGCTGGGGCTTCAAGGACGCCCGGCACTTCGCCCGCCGCTTCCGGGCCGCCTACGACGTCAGCCCCCGGGAGTGGCAGCAGCTCAGCGCGCTGAGCTCGTAGGGTCGACCAGGAGCTTCGGGCCCGCGCCCGGCGGCCGCTCGCCGGCCAGCGCGGCCGCCACCTCGTCGAGGCCGACGGTGGCCGCCACCAGCGGGCGCGGGTCGACCGAGCCGTCGGCGTAGGCGGCGATCGCCCCCGCCAGCCCGGCCGACGCGCCCAGGATGCCGACCGCGGTGACGTCCTTGAGGGCGAGCTCGCGGGTGTCGACCGTGCTCGGGGTGCCGGACAGTCCGATGTAGACGATCCGCCGGCCGGGCTCGACCAGCTCCAGCGCGAGGGCGGGCAGCGACGGGGCGTTGGAGGCGTCGACCACGCCGTCCCACGGCAGCGCCGGCAGCGACGACGACGTCCAGGCGGTGGCGAAGCCGAGCCGGCGGGCGAGGTCCAGCTGGGTCTCGTCCCGGCCGAGGAGGTGTACCTCGGCGCCGCCGGCCCGGGCGAACAGCGCCGCGAGCAGGCCGATGGTGCCGGTACCGAGGATGAGCAGGCGCTCACCGGGCGCGAGACCGGCGGCTGAGACGGCGCGCAGCGCGTTGCCGCCCGGCTCGACGAGCGCGCCGAGCGTCGCGTCCATCGTGGGCGGCAGGGCGTGCAGCGTGACGGCCGGGACGGCGACCCGCTCCGCGAGGGCGCCCGGCAGGCCGTCGCGGATGCCCAGCTCGTGCCGCTGGGCGCAGACGTGGTGGCGCCCGGCCCGGCAGCGGTCGCAGTGCCCGCAGCCGATCATCGTGTCGCCGGTCACCCGCCGGCCGAGCCAGCCCGGGTCGACGCCCGCGCCGACGGCGCTGACCACGCCGGACCACTCGTGGCCGGGCCGCAGCGGGTACGACGCGGCGCCCGTGTGCAGGTAGCTCATCTCGCCGGTGAACAGCTCGACGTCGGTGCCGCACACGCCGGCCCGCTCGACGTCGACGACGACCTGGCCGGGCCCGGCGGCGGGCGGTTCCACGTCGCGCACCTCGGCCCGGCGCGGCCCGGTCAGCACCAGCGCACGCATATGCAAACTCCTCATCGACGGGATCACAGCCGGTCGTCCGGGCGGACCAGCCCGCTCTGGTACGCGAGCACGACCAGCTGGGCGCGGTCGCGGACGTCGAGCTTGGTCATCGCCCGGTTGACATGGGTCTTGGCCGTCAATGGTGACAGGAACAGCCGGGCGGCGATCTCCTCGTTCGACAGGCCGTGCGCGACCAGCACCAGGATCTCCCGCTCCCGGTCGGTGAGCACGTCGAGGGCGGCCGTGGTCGTCGGGGCCGGCGGGCGCAGCTGGGCCAGGAAGCGGGTCACCAGGCCCCGGGTGGCCGTGGGTGACAGCAGCGCCTCGCCGGCGGCGACCACCCGGACGGCCCCGAGCAGGTCGGCCGGGGCGACGTTCTTGCCGAGGAAGCCGCTCGCCCCGGCCTGCAGGGCCAGCAGGACGTTGTCGTCGTCCTCGAACGTGGTGAGCACCAGCACGCGGACCCCGGCCAGGGCGTCGTCGGCGCAGATCCGCCGGGTCGCCTCCAGGCCGTCCATGACCGGCATGCGGATGTCCATGAGCACGACGTCGACCCGGGCGGTGCGGGCGAGTTCGGCCGCCTCCCGGCCGTCGCCGGCCTCGGCGACGACCTGCATGCCCGGCTCCGCGTCGATGATCATCTTGAAGCCGGCCCGGATGAGCGCCTGGTCGTCGGCGAGCAGGACCCGGATCGTCACGACGCCGCCACGGGCAGGACCGCGTGGACGTGGAACCGGCCGCCGTCCGCCGGGCCGGCGGTGACGGTGCCGTGCGCGGCGCTGGCCCGCTCCTGCATGCCGAGCAGGCCGAAGCCGGACCCGGCCCGCCCGGTGCGCCGCGGATCGACCCGGTTGACCACGTCGATCAGGATCGCGTCCGGGGTGTGCCGGATCGCCAGCCGGGCGCTGCCGTCGCCGTAGCGGTGCGCGTTGGTGAGGGCCTCCTGCACGATCCGGTAGGCCGCGAGGTCGACGATCGCCGGCAGCGACCGCTCCTCGCCGTCCGCCTCGACCCGCACGTCGAACCCGGCCGCCGACAGGCTGCCGACCAGCTCGGGGATGCGAGCCACGCCGGGGCTGGGCCCGGTGTCGTCCAGCTCGCCCGGGTCGCGCAGCACGCCGATGACCGAGCGGATCTCCCGCAGTACCGTGTCCGAGGCCTCCCGGATGTGCTCCAGGACCGGCCAGACGGCCTCCGGCCGGTCCCGCAGGACGTGGCCGGCCGCGCCCGCCTGGACGTTGATGACGGCGATGTGGTGGGCGACGACGTCGTGCAGCTCGCGGGCGATGCGCAGCCGCTCGTCCATGACCCGGCGGCGGGCCTCCTCCTCGCGGGTCTGCTCGGCCTGCCGGGCCCGCTCGGTGACCTCGGCGATGTAGGCGCGCCGGTTGCGCACCGCGTCGCCGACCGCGCCGCAGCCGAAGACCCAGGTGAACAGCCCGAGCGTGCTGAGGTTCCACCACTCGGCGAAGTCGGCGACCAGGCCGGTGACGAACACGGCCGAGAACACGCAGCTGCCGTACACCCACGGCCGGCGGTGGGTGGTGTGCAGTGCGGTGCTGTACATCAGCGCCCCGACCGTCACGACCAGCCCGGACGACGTGCCGCCGAGGGCGACGGTCGGCAGCAGCGCGAGCGTGACAGCGGCGAGCGCCGGCACCGGCCAGCGGCGGCGGGCGAGCATCCCGGCGGCACCCACCGCGGCGAGCGCGACGGCCCAGGCCACGCCGGCCGGCCGGTGGGCGGCGACGGTCAGGACGGCCGCGGCGGCGGCAAGCAGCCCGTCGAGCAGCCGGTCCCGGTGGGCCGCCGGCAGCGCCAGTACACGATCTCGCATCACGGACCACGGTATGCGACGGTGCGGCCGGCGACGTCCTGCAACCGCAGTACGCGAACCGGGAGCGGTTACCACGACGGTGGTAGGTGCGGCCTGCGCACGGACGACGATTCGCGGCGCGGTTCCCGCGATCGTGGGGCGGTACCCGTTGCCGACCCTGCGGAGGACCCGTACCGTGGCGACCCTTTTGTACCGGCTCGGCCGGTTCTCGTTCCGGCGCCGCCGCCTGGTGGCCGCCCTGTGGCTGGCCGTGCTGGCGCTGTTCGGCGTCGGCGCGGCGACGCTGTCCGGAACGACCAGCGACACGCTGTCCATCCCGGGGACCGAGTCCTTCCGGGCGATGGACGTGCTCAAGGAGAAGATGGGCCTCGGCACCGCCGACTCGGCCTCGGCGCGGGTCGTCTTCACCGTCGGCGGGGACGCGACGCTCACCGCCCCCGCGCAGCGCGCCGCCGTCGACCGGGCGGTGGCCGCGCTCGGCGCCGCCCCGCAGGTCGCCGCGGTCGCCGACCCCTACACCGCCATCGCACCCGACCAGCGCACCGCCTACGCGACGGTGACCTACCGGGTCGGCCCGGCCGGTGTCACCGACGAGGCCCGGGCCGCGCTGCTGACCGCCGGCCGCACCGGCCAGACGGACGGCGTCCAGGTGGAGTTCGGCGGTGACGCCGTCAGCGGCGGCGAGGCAGGTGGCGCGACCGAGGTGCTCGGCGTGGTGATGGCCGCGCTCGTGCTCGCCATCACGTTCGGCTCGCTGGTCGCCGCCGGGCTGCCGCTGCTCACCGCGTTCATCGGCGTCGGGCTCGGCATGCTCGGCATCCAAATCGCCACCGGCTTCCTCGACCTCAACGACTCGACCTCGGCCCTGGCGACCATGCTCGGCCTCGCCGTCGGCATCGACTACGCGCTGTTCGTGGTCTCCCGCTACCGGCACGAGCGGACCGAGGGCCGCGACGCCGAGGAGGCCGCCGGCCGCGCGGTCGGCACCGCCGGCTCCGCGGTCGTGTTCGCCGGGCTGACCGTCGTCATCGCCCTCGCCGCACTGTCGGTCGCCGGCATCCCGTTCCTCACCGCGATGGGCCTGGCCGCCGCCGGCACCGTGGCCGTCGCCGTGCTCATCACGCTCACCCTGCTGCCGGCGCTGCTCGGCTTCGCCGGCCGCCGGGTGCTCCCCAAGCGGCACCGCGCCGCCAAGGTCTCGTTCGGCGAGCGCTGGGCCCGCCTGGTGCTGCGCCACCGGGTGCCCGCGCTGGTGCTCTCCCTCGGCGTCGCGCTGCTCGTCGCCCTGCCGGCCACCGACCTGCGCCTGGCCCTGCCGGACGACGGCTCGGCGCCGGTCGGCTCGACCCAGCGCACGGCCTACGACCAGCTGGCCGCCGGCTTCGGCGCCGGCTTCAACGGGCCGCTGCTCGTGGTGGTCTCCGGGCCGGGCGTCGCCAGGACCGCCGGCGAGGCGCAGCGGGCCGTCGAGCACCTGCCCGGCGTGGTTGCGGTCACCCCGCCGACGGTCAACCCGGCCGGCGACACCGCCCTGCTCACCGTGATCCCGGCCACCGGCCCCGACGCCGAGGCGACCAAGGACCTCGTCGCCGCGATCCGCGCCACGACCGTCACCGGCGCCGCCCTCGCGGTCACCGGCACCACCGCCATCAACATCGACATCTCGGACAAGCTCACCGGTGCGCTCGTGCCGTACCTCGCGGTGGTGGTGGGACTGGCGTTCGTGCTGCTCATGCTGGTGTTCCGCAGCCTGCTGGTACCGCTGAAGGCCACGCTCGGCTTCCTGCTGTCCGTCGCCGCGTCCTTCGGCGCCCTGGTGGCCGTCTTCCAGTGGGGCTGGTTCGCCGACCTGTTCGGCCTCGACAGCACCGGGCCGGTCATCAGCATGATGCCGATCTTCCTCGTCGGCATCCTGTTCGGCCTGGCCATGGACTACGAGGTGTTCCTGGTGACGCGGACCCGGGAGGAGTACGTCCACGGCGCCGCGCCCGACGCCGCGATCGTCGCCGGCATGCGCCACGGCGCCCGGGTCGTCACCGCCGCCGCCCTGATCATGATCTCGGTGTTCGCCGGGTTCATCCTCGCCGACAACAGCATCATCAAGTCCCTCGGCTTCACGCTCGCCTTCGGGGTCGCCGTGGACGCGTTCCTGGTCCGGATGACGATCGTTCCGGCGGTACTGTCGCTGCTCGGTCGATCCGCGTGGAAGCTGCCCCGCTGGCTCGACCGGCTGCTGCCGACGGTCGATGTGGAGGGCACCCGCCTGGCCACCCCGCCCACGGAGCCGGAGCTGGTACGGGTGTGAGCGGCTCGGGACGGCCACCTGGCTGCCGATAGGTTCGGCCGAGCACCTTCCACGCGTTTGGAGTTCCATGACGACCCTGCTGCAGCCGGAGCCGGTCATCGCACCGCGCCGCCGGCGCTGGCTGCGGCCGGTCGCCGTGGCCCTGGTGCTCGCGCTGTTCGCGGTGGAGCTGGTGCTGGGCTGGCCGGCGCTGGCCGGCGCCCTGCACCAGCTGGGCCGGCCGCAGCCCGGCTGGCTGCTCGCGGCGGTCGTGGCCCAGCTCGGCGTGATGAGCGCGTACGCCCGCATGCAGCGCCGCCTGCTGCGCTCCGCGGGCGTGCACGCGCCGATCCACAAGCACGTGGCGCTCGCCTACGCGGCCCACTCGCTGTCGGCCACCCTCCCGGGCGGCCCGGCGTTCTCGACCAGGTTCAACTACCAGCAGATGCGCCGCTTCGGCGCCACCCCGGCGGTCGCCTCGTGGTGCATCGCCCTGTCCGGCATCCTGTCGGCCACCGCGCTCGCCGTGGTGACGGTCGTGGGCGCCCTGGCCACCGGCGGCGTCCCCGACTGGCGCCACCTGGCCGCCCTCCTGGTCGCCGGCATCCTGCTGGTCCTCGGCGTCCGCCGCCTCGCGCGCCACCCGGAGACGGTCTCCCGCCTGGTCCTGGCCCCGCTGAACCGCCTGCGCCGCCGCCCCGCCGACACCGGCGCGGACCGCGTCAGCGGCTTCTTCGACCAGCTGCACGCCGCCCGGCTCCGCCCCGCCCACGCGGTCGCGGCATCGGCCTACGCGCTGCTGAACTGGCTGCTCGACGCCGTCTGCCTGTGGCTGTGCTGCCGCGCCGTGGGCGGCGGCGGCGAGACCGGCCTGAACGAGGTCCTGCTGGCCTTCTGCGCCGCGATGGCCGCCGGCACGATCACCCTGATCCCGGGCGGCCTGGGCATCATCGACAGCGCCCTGATCCTGGGCCTGCTCGCGGGCGGCACCGCAACCTCGACGGCGGTGGGCACCGTGGTGCTGTACCGCATCGTGAGCTTCGGCTTCATCATCGGCATGGGCTGGATCTCCTGGCTGGTGATCCGCCGCCGCTACCCCACCCCGGTCCCGGCCACCACCTGAGGCCGCCCCTGCTCCTCCCGGACGTCCTGCTTGGACTGGACGACGGGGAACCTCACCCCGGTGAGGTCTTCGGAGACGGCCCACAGCCGCTGCTGGACGGCTACCTCGTAGGACTCCGGGCTGGAGGTGACCAGCCGGGGGTGGCCCATGACCTCGTAGCGTCCGCCGGGACCGTAGTACTGGCCGCCGAGCGTGGCGGGGTCGGTGGCGGCGCGCAGGGTGGGCAGCGCGCCCATCGCGGGCGTCTGGGTGATCAGCGGCGCGAGCCAGGTGAGCGGAAGCCGGAGGGCCGCGGGGGTGTTGCGGGCGAGCTCGGTGCTGGACAGACCGGGGTGCGCGGCCACCGCGACGGTGGTGCCGTGCGTGGCGAGCCGGCGCTGCAGCTCGTACGTGAACATCAGGTTGGCCAGCTTGGACTGACCATAGGCGCCGACCCGGCTGTACGACCGCTCCCACTGCAGGTCGTCGAAGTGGATCGCGGCCCGGATGCGGTGGCCGGTGCTGCTGACCGTCACCACGCGTGAGCCGGGCACCGGCAGCATCAGGTCCAGCAGCAGCCCGGTGAGCGCGAAGTGGCCGAGATGGTTGGTGCCGAACTGCATCTCGAAGCCGTCCCGGGTGGTCTGCTTCGGGGTGTACATCACGCCGGCGTTGTTGATCAGCAGGTCGATCCGGTCGAGCCGGGACCGCAGCGCCGCCGCCGCGGTCCGGACGGAGTCGAGCGAGGTCAGGTCCAGCGCCTGCACGGTCACGTCGCCGGTCATGCGGGCCGCGGCCTGTTCGCCCTTCTCGACGTTGCGCACGGCGAGCACCACGGATGCCCCGCGCTCGGCGAGCGCCTTGGCGGTCTCGTACCCCAGTCCGGTGTTGGCCCCGGTCACCACGGCCACCCGCCCGCGCTGGTCCGGAATGTTCGCCGTCGTCCACTTCTCGCTCATGTCAGGCTCCCAACCCACTAACGTACCGAAGGTATCTTGTGCCGACGACGTTAAAGTACTTTCGGTACGTTGTCAACGTACCGCAGGTACGTAAGTTAGGCTGGCGATCGTGACGTTCCAGCGGGCGCGAACCGAAGAGCAGCGGGAGATCCGCCGACGGGCGATCCTCGACATGGCCTCGGCGATGCTCGACGAGATGCCGGTGGCCGCGGTCACCCTGAACGAGCTCAGCCGCCGGGTAGGCCTGGCGAAGCCGAACGTGCTGCGCTACTTCGAGTCTCGCGAGGCGGTGCTGCTGGAACTGCTCGACCACTTCCTGCAGGAGTGGCTGACGGAACTGGCAGGCGAGTTGGTCGCCGGCATCGACGAAAATCGGCCCATGGCCGAGCGGGCGGCAGCGGTGGCCGAGGTCCTCAGCCGCTCACTCTCCGGCCGAGTGGTGCTGTGCGACCTCTTCGGCGCACAGGGCAGCGTCCTGGAACACAACGTCTCCGTCGAGGTCGTAGCACGCTACAAGCGCGCCTCCCTGGACCGCCTGACAACCATGACCGCCCTGATCCAGAAGTACCTGCCGGAGCTGGGCGAGAACGCAACGCTGTTCAGCCTGCAGACCATGGTCATGGCCGGCGCGCTGTCGGCGTACAGCACACCCCCGCCCAGCCTGCGGGCGGCCTACCGGGCCGAGCCCGAGCTGGCCCGCTTCCACTTGGAGCTGAAGGACTCCTTGAAGCTGGCCCTGACCGCAACCCTCCTGGGCGTGCTACCCCGCCATTGAGCTGTGTCGGGTCGTGGAGCGGGCGCTCGCGTACCGGCCGATCGCGCTGGAGACCGGCGCCGGGTGAGGTCGGTCACCGCGGGGCGGGCTAGCGTCGAGCACGGCTGACTGCGAAGGGATCACGCTCATGTCCTCGACCGCCATCGCCGTGATCGTCATCGTGCTGCTCGTGGTGGTGATCGCCGTCATGGCCGTCGCCCAGATGCGGCGTACGAGGCAGCTCCGCCGGCGTTTCGGTGCCGAGTACGACCGGGTCGTCGCCGAGCAGCCCAGCCGCCGCGCGGCCGAGCGCGATCTGCAGGCCCGCGAGAAGCGCCACGCCGGCCTCCAACTGCGGGACCTCGACCCACAGGAGCGGCGGCGGTACCAGCAGCAGTGGGAGCGCACCCAGGCGCACTTCGTCGAGGAGCCGGAGGCCGCCACCCGGGAGGCCGACGCGCTCGTCACCCGCGTGATGACCGAGCGCGGCTACCCGATCGAGGACGCCGACGACTTCGACACCCGCGTGCAGGACCTCAGCGTCGAGCACGCCGCGACGCTCGACCACTACCGCGAGGCCCACCACATCAACCAGGTGAACCAGCGCGGCCAGGCGTCGACGGAGCAGCTGCGCCAGGCGCTCATGCACTACCGCGCGCTGTTCGCCGACCTGCTCGGCGAGGGCCGCGGCGGCCACCCGGCCCACGGCTGACCCCTCAGCCCCGACGGACGAAAGGCCCGATCCGCGATGCGCGACTTCAACCCGACCGACCCGATCCGTACCGGCCCGACGCCCCAGCCGCCGGCCACCCCGCCACCGGAGCCGTCGTTTCAGCAGCCACCCGCGCAGGCACCGACCCGCCCGCCGGAGGCGACGGCACCACCAGTCGAGCAGACGGCCCAGCCGCCGATCCAGCCGCCGGCCCAGCAGACGACCCAGCAGACGACCCAGCAGACGGCGCAGCCGAGCGGCCAGCCGGCGGCACAGCAGCCGCCGACGACCGGCGAAGGCCAGCCCATCTGGGAGTCCACCCAGGCCGACGAGTTCCGCCAGCGCTGGCACGAGATCCAGACCCACTTCGTCGAGGACCCGCAGTCGACGGTGACCGACGCGCGGCAGCTGGTCGACGAGGCGGCCCAGACCCTGACCGACAACGTCCACAGCCGCGAGGAGCAGTTCACCCGCGCCGGCGCCCGCTCGTCCGACAGCACGGAGGGCATGCGCGACGCGGTCCTGCAGTACCAGCACCTCCTGGACCGCCTGCTGTCCGTGTGAGGGCTTGCGGCCATGCCGACAATGGGGCGCATGGTCGAATTCGAAGTGGTGCTGCGGGGGTACGACCGGTACGAGGTCGACGCACTGGTGCGGGCGATCGAGGGCGGCGCGGACCCGCAGCGCCTCGGCCGCAACCTCACGGTGGTGCTGCGCGGCTACGACCGGCAGCAGGTCGACGGATGGATCGCGCGGCGTCGTGGCGGCGCCGTGGCGGCGCCCGCCGAGCCGCGGGTGGAGCTGTCGGTCGTGCTGCGCGGCTACCGCCCGGCCGAGACCGACGCCCTGCTCACCGAGGTGCGGGCCGCACTCGCCGGCACCGACCCGGCCCGCCGGGCCGCGGCGGCACGGGCGATCGCCGAGACCCGCCTGCCGGTGGGGCTGCGCGGGTACGACCGGGGCGCCGTCAACCGCCTCCTGCGGGCGGCGGCGCAGGAGCTTGCCGCCGGTTGATACCTAGCTCTACTATGCATTCCACTGCTAGGTGGGATGTGGTCGCGTGGTCAAAGTCGGCAAGGATCTCGTCGCCGCCTCGGCGACACCGATGGTGCTGGGCATCCTGGCCGAGGGCGAGAGCTACGGCTACGCGATCCTCAAGCGCATCGGCGAGCTGTCGGGCGGGGAGCTCGACTGGACCGAGGGCCTGCTCTATCCGCTGCTGCACCGCCTGGAGCGACTCGGTCACGTCGAGTCGAGCTGGCAGGCGGTCGCCGGGGAGCGGCGCCGCAAGTACTACCGGATCACCGAGCACGGGCGGGCGGAGCTGGCCGCGCAGCGGCGCCAGTGGGACACCGTCGTCGACGCGCTGAAGGACCTCTGGGAGGTCCGCGGCCTGATCGCCGGCCCGACGGCGGAGGGCACGGCATGACCGCCTCCGACGAACTGCCCGAGGAGCTGGAGGCCCAGTTCGCGCAGTGGCGGGCCTATGTGCAGCGCCGCCGCGAGCTGGGCCCGGCCGACGCCGAGGAGCTCGAGGACCACCTGCGCGGCTCGGTCGAGCAGCTCATGGCGACCGGCCTGAGCGCCGACGAGGCGTTCCTGGTCGCGGTCAAGCGGATGGGCAACCTCGACGCCCTGTCCCGCGAGTTCGCCCGCGAGCACTCCGAGCGGCTCTGGAAGCAGCTGGTGCTCACCGGCGAGCCGGACGCGCCGACGACCGGCCGGCGCGACCTTGCCGTGATGGTGGGCTGCGCGGCCGGCGCGGCACTGTCGGTGAAGGTGCCGGCGCTGTTCGGGCTCGACTTCGACAACGACGGCGACGTGTTCTTCGCGCGCAACATGTCGCTGTTCGCGCTGCCCTGGCTGGCCGCGTTCCTCGCCTGGCGCCGCGGCGCCGACCGGTGGTTGGTCGCGGTGGTCGCCGGGCTCTTCGCGCTCGGCGCGGTGGCGGCCAACGTCTACCCGCTCGGCGAGGACTCGCAGTCCCTGGTCATCACCGCCCTGCACCTGCCGATGGCGCTGTGGCTGGTCGTCGGCCTGGCCTACATCGCCGACGACCTGCGCTCACCACGGCGGCGGATGGACTTCATCCGCTTCACGGGCGAGTGGTTCGTCTACTACGTCCTGATCGCGCTCGGCGGCGGCGTGCTCATCATCTTCTTCGCCGGCACGTTCAACGCGATCGGCCTGGAGCCGGGCCGGTTCATCGGGCAGTGGCTGGTGCCGTGCGGCATCGTGGCCGCGGTGCCGGTCGCGGGCTGGCTGGTCGAGGTCAAGCAGGGCGTGGTGGAGAACATCGCCCCGGTGCTCACCCGCCTGTTCACGCCGCTGTTCACCGCGGTGCTGCTGGCGTTCCTGGTCGCCTTCGGCTTCACCGGCACGGGCATCGACGTCGAGCGCGAGGCCCTCATCATGTTCGACCTGCTCCTCGTGGTCGTGCTGGGGCTTCTGCTGTACTCCATCAGCGCCCGCGACCCGCTGCGCCCACCGGGCCTGTTCGACCGGCTGCAGCTGGCCCTGGTGGTCAGCGCCCTCGCCATCGACCTGCTGGTCCTGCTGGAGATCACCGGCCGCATCAGCGAGTACGGCACGACCCCGAACA
>NZ_JBEXCY010000264.1:0-14533 GCF_040605515.1 Dactylosporangium sp. NPDC005572
GTTGCTGAGCCGGGTGGATTCGCCGGCGAGGTCGTCGTCGTATCCGATCAGGACTTCGAGTTCGGCGAGGGCTTCGTCGCCGGGGTCGACACGGCGCAGGGTGTGCGGCAGGGTCCGGGCGGCGTCGGCGATGACGTAGGCGTCCCGGGCGTCGGTCTTCGCTGTGCCGGGATGCAGGTCGGCGAGCCGGCGCATCGCCAGTCCGGGCAGGTAGGCGACCTGGTGGCCGCAGTCGCGGGCCACCGCGACCGGCAGCGCGCCGATCGAGGCGGGCTGGTCGACCACGACCAGGATCCGGCCGTGCTTGGCCAGCTTGCCGAACAGGACCCTCAGCCGTTTCTCGGTGTTCGGCAGTGCCGCGTCGTGCAGCCGCCGCCCGTCTGCTCCGAGCGCGACCGCGTGATGGTCGCTCTTACCGACGTCCAGCCCGAGGAACACCCTGTACTCGTTCTCCACGTTCGCCTTTCATCACCGCAGGTCAAAGGCTGGTCACCGGGGTCGGGCGTCGAACTGCCGGCACCCACGTTACGAAGAGACCAACCCTCGGGCGTGCAGGGTGGCCGGGTCCCTATCAGCGGTCCGTCGACGCCACTCGACCCGGCGGCAACACCCCCCGGATCATCAGTGCGACAGGGGGAAAGAGCCATACCGGGCCGAGCAACCAAGCAACCCCGAAGGGGTTGATCAAAAAGGTAACGGGGGGGGCAGCGCCAGGCCCTCGATCAGCAGCCGCAGCTCGTCGGGTAACCGCCGCCTACCTCGGGTCGGCGGGCGTTGGCCGGGCCCTCTGAGGATTTTGGGTTCACCGGGCGGTGACGGCGGCTCGGCGGTGGCCCGGACCAAACGAGGGCTGGCGAGATGTTCGTCGCCCGATCTATGCTGGCCGACGGCAGCAGCACCTGCCCGCTTCCAAGCCGGCGTCGCCCACGACGAGCCAGTAGGACGGACAAGGGTCTCCGACTCGTGCTAACAGGACACCGTCGTGCTCGTATGCCTCGACTGGGGTCGTGGGGTCCGGTCGGATGGGACATCGCATGACGAAAGACAGCCGCGCCAAGCGGGACGCGCGAGCGCTGCAAGAACGTACGGGTGGTTCCTACGTCGCGGCCCGGCGCGTCACATCACAGCCAACGGCCGCTCGCTTTAACGAGGACCAATGCGCTAACTGCATGCAGCGACTCGCGCCGCAGATTGAAGGCCTGTTCTGCTCCGAGCTGTGCGGACAGTACGCCAGCACTGTGCGCTACTGGCGGCGCATCGTGCGCGACGGGCGCATCGACAATCCGGACGTCCGTGTCGCGCTCAACGTCCGGATTGCGCATCTCCTTGCCGGTGGCTACGCCCGACGAGCACGCCACCTGCCCGACGAAACACGCGCGCAGGTCTGGCGGCGCGATGAGAACCGGTGCCGGATGTGCAGCGCCCCCGGCGCAGAGATCGACCACGTCGAAGACGACTCGCCCGACCTAGCCAATTTCCAGCTTCTGTGCACCGCCTGCCATCGCAAGAAGACCGAAAGCCGGATGTCGCCGGCCTCCAACGAGCAGCAAGAAGCAATGAACAAGATCTACCGGGAACGGGTCGTTCCGGACCAACCGATGCTGCTCTGCGACGACCTACAGGAGTGGGCAAGCGCGGAAGCCAGGCTTCGCGCCGAGCGACGTGGTCGCCTGCTCGATGAGCTAGCCGAGTACGGCTACGACCGACGCGATTTCCCCGGATATTCGTGGCAGGACATGTGGGACGCCGTCCTCGACGAACCAGAGGAGGACGACTTCGACGCCAACGGGATCGACGACGACAGTGGATTTGGGCCGGACAGCTACTTCGCGCGTGCCATGGCCAAGGACGACTGACCGCCTCGGATACGGCCGTTCAACGCGGGGTTTTGCCGGGCCGGTCCTCCCTTGCAGTGGTCGGCGGTGGCGCCTTCATCGAGGAAGGTGCCACCGCTCGGCATCGACGGAATGATGCACCATAAGTAGGCCGGCGGTGTCCTTATGGTGCAGCACGATGGTGCAGCAGGCCGCAGGGGCGGCGACGCAGCGGGTACGTCGGATCCGGCCGCAACCATGTAGCGCAGCAGGACTCGGAGCGGCCGACCTCGTAGCGTAGGGAGCTTATGTTCCCGTGGGGGGCCAGTCGATGATGCGGTGCGCCCAGCGGTGGATAAGGGCCGGGTCGTGGGTGACGAGGATGACGCCGGTGTTGTGGCGGTGTTGGTGGTCGGTGATGACGGCGGCGACGTGGGCTTGGGTGGAGGCGTCGAGCATGGTGGTGGCCTCGTCGCAGAGCAGGTAGTCGGGGTGGTGGGCGAGGGCGCGGGCGAGGCAGGCGCGTTGGAGTTGGCCGTCGCTGACCGCGTGGGGTTGGCGGCGCAGCAGGTCGGTGGTGAGGCCGGTGGCTTCGGCGAGTTCGGCGACGCGGGTGGCGACGGCGTCGGGTGGGCGGTGCATGGCGCGGAGTGGTTCGGCGATCAGGTCGGTGAGGCTGAGGCGCGGGTCGGCGGCGCTGCGCGGGTTCTGGAAGAGCACGCCGATGCGGATGCGGGTGGTGGCCGGGACCGTGTGCCGGGCGCCGGTGACGGCGACGCCGTCGAGCGTGACGTGGCCGTGGTCGGGGCGGTGCAGCAGGGCGAGGACGCGCAGGAGGGTCGACTTGCCGCAGCCGGACGGGCCGCGCAGCCCGACGGTCTCGCCCGGCTCGACGCGCAGGGAGACGCGGTCGAGGACGGTGTGCCGGCCGTAGGACACGGTGATGTCGTGGGCGGCGAGCCCCGGCCGATCCGTCATGCGGCACCGGCCGGGGTGAGCGGGTGGTGGCAGGCGGTGCCGTGCGTGGTCGTGGGCAGTGCGGTGCAGGCGTCGTCGGCCTGGGTGCAGCGCGGCGCGAACGGACAGCCGGGCGGCAGGGCGGTGAGCATCGGCGGGTGCCCGGGGATCGGCCGGAACGCCCGATCGGGAAGGGCGTCGAGTAGCGCGGCCGTGTAGGGGTGGGACGGCGCGGCGAAGAGGTCGTCGGCGGGGCGGTGCTCGGCGATGCGGCTGGCGTACATGACGGCGACGGTGTCGGCGACCCGGCGGGCGGCGGTGAGGTCATGGGTGATGAGCAGCACGGCGGTGCCAGCGTCGCAGCGGCGGCGCAGCAGGTCGAGGGTGTGGTCGACGAGCGGCCGGTCCAGACCGGCGGTGGGTTCATCGGCGAGCAGGACCCCGGGGTCCGGGGCGAGGGCCAGGGCCGTGGCGAGGCGCTGGGCCATGCCGCCGGACAGTTCGAACGGATACCGGTCGAGGTCGTGCGGGTCGAGTCCCGCCTCTTCGGCGACCTGGTCGGCGTTGGCGGGTAAGCGGCCGTGCACCCGCAGCGTCTCGGTGAGCAAGGCCCGGCCGGTGCGGACCGGGGTGAGCGAGGTGGCCGGGCTTTGCGGGACCAGGCCGATGTACCGGCCACGCAGCGTGCGGAGCTGCCGCTCACCGGCACCGATGAGCTGGACCGGTGGGGCACCGTCGGGGTGCAGGGTGGCGGTGCCGGTGACGGTGGCGTTGGCGGGGAGCAGGCCGAGGACGGCGTGGGCGAGGACGGACTTGCCGCAGCCGGACTCGCCGACGACGGCAAGCAGCTCGCCGCGGTGCAGGGTGAGCGACAGGTCGGTGACGGCGTGGACGGTCGCGTCGCGAAGCCGGAACCTGACGGAGAGCCCGTCAACTGCCAGTGTTGGTGTCACAGTTGCAGCTCCGCTCGGACGCGGGGGTCGAGGCGGTCGCGCCAGTGGGCGGCGAGCGCGGCGACGGCGAGGGTGACGACGACGATGGCGGCGCCGGGGGTGAGGCTGGCCCACCAGGCGCCGGTGAGCAGGGACCGCTGCCCGTCGTTGATCATGTTGCCGAGGGAGGCGAGGTGCGGCGGCAGGCCGAGTCCGAGGAACGACAGGGCGGTCTCGTGCCACACCGCGTGCGGCACCATCAGCGTGGTGGCGAGGGCCATGCGGGGCAGGACGTGCGGCAGGAGGTGCCTGGTGTACACCCGCCACCGGCTGGCGCCGCCGGAGACGGCCGCGTCGATGAACGGGCGGGTGCGCAGGGACAGCAGTTCGGCGCGGACGATCCGGGCGGTGGACAGCCAGTGGGTCAGGCCGATGGAGAGGATGACGGCGCCGAGGCTGGGTCGCAGCATCGCGACGATGAAGATGCCGAGCAGCAGGTGGGGCAGGGCGGCGACGGTGTCGACGATGCGCATGAGGATGCGGTCGGTCCAGCCGCCGACGGTACCGGCGATGGCTCCGACGGCGCCGCCGATGAGCGCGGCGACGAGGGCGGCGACCGCGCCGACGAGCAGCGACACGCGCAGGCCGTAGAGGGTGCGGTGGGCGACGTCGCGGCCCAGGTCGTCGGTGCCGGCCGGATGCGCCCACGACGGCGGCTGGTTGATCTGGTTGAGCGCGACGGCGCTCTCGTCGAGCGGCCACACGAGCGGGACGAGCAGACAGGCGAGGATCGCGGCCGCGAGCACCGAGGCGGCCAGGACGGCGCCGCGGGTACCAGGCCGCAGCCGGACCAGTGGGCGCCGTGCGGTCAACTCAGCCATCGAGGCGCACCCTGGGGTCGGCGGCGGTGTAGGCGAGGTCGGCGGCGAGGTTCGCGGCGAGCACGACTGCGGTGGTGATGAGTGTGGTGGCCGCGAGGAGCGGGAAATCGCTGCCGAGGGCGGCCTGGACGGTGACGGCGCCGAGGCCAGGCAGCGAGAAGACGGTCTCGACGAGGACCGCGCCGCCGACGAGTTCGGGCAGGTGGGTGCCGACGAGGGTGAGGAACGGTAACAGGGCGGTGCGCATGGCGTGGCCGAACAGCACGACCCGGCCGGGCAGGCCGCGGGCCCGGGCGGCCAGGACGTAGTCGTCGCGGAGGCTGTCGGCGACGGCGTCGCGGACGAACAGCAGGAACCACGGCGCCTGCGAGATGGCGAGGACCGTCACCGGGAGGACGAGGTGGTGGGCGACGTCGCCGGGGTGGGTGCCGTCGGCGGCGATGTCGGTGAGCCCGCCGGCCGGGAACCAGCCGAGCACGAGGGCGAAGACGGTGATCGCGGCCAGGGCGAGCCAGAACACCGGCATGGCCTCCACCGCGTACGCGGCGGCGCGCAGCCCACGGTCCAGCAGGCCGCCGCGCCGGTAGGCGGCCAGGGTGCCGAGGATGAGGCTGGCTACGAGGACGAGGGTGAGGGCGGCGCCGACGAGCAGCAGCGTCCACCCGGTCCGGGCGGCGAGCACCGACGTGACCGGCTCGTGGCGGCTGGTCGACCAGCCGAGGTCGCCCTGCACGAGGTTGGTGATCCAGCGCCAGTACTGCACGGGCAGCGGGTCGTCGACGCCCCAGTTCGCGCGCAGTTGCGCCAGGTTCTCCTCGGTCGCGGTGAACGCGGCGGCGCCGGCGTACTGCTGGGCCGGGTCGTAGGGGGAGGCGGCGCCGAGGACGAACATGCCCATGCTGGTGAGGGCGAGGACGGGGACGGCGACCAGCAGCCGCCGCCCCACGATCCGCAGCACGGGGTGGCTCACGCCTTGGTCCAGGTGTGCAGGTTCCACCAGAGGCTGTTGGCGACGTCGTGCTCGTGGGCCTCGACGCGGGGCTGCACGCCGCGGACGGTGTCACGCACGACGTAGGTGTGCTTGAGGTACGTGAGGAACACCCACGGGACGTCGGCGGCGAGCTGCCGCTGGAAGCGGCTGTAGGCGTCCTTGCGGGCGGCGGTGTCGGCGTGGTCGCGCCCGTCCTGCAGGGCCTTGTCGGTCTCCGCGGAGTTGTAGAAGCCGGGGTTGAAGTAGGCCTCGCCGGCGAACTTCGACCCGAACAGCTTGTAGGAGATGAAGTCCGGGTCGTACGGGGTGCCCCAGCCCATGACCAGCGCGTCGGTCTTCATCCGCGGAGTGATCGCGTCCCAGGTCAGACCCTCGGGCGTGACCTGGATGCCGAGCTTCTTCGCGTCGGCGGTGACGGCCAGGGCGAGCTCCTTGCGCAGACTGTCGGTCGCCGGGTACATGATCGTGAACGCGGCGCGCTGACCGCCCTTGACCCGGATGCCGTCGCCGCCGGGCACCCAGCCGGCCGCGTCGAGCAGCGCGGTGGCGGCGGCCTGGTCAGCGCCGCTCTTGCCGGCGATCGCCGGGTCGGCGAAGGGGGAGCTGGGCGGGATCGGGCCGAACGCGGGCTCGCCCGCGCCGCCGAGGATGCCGTCGACCATCGCCGCGCGATCGACGCCCACGTTGAGCGCCTTGCGGACGGCGACGTCGCCGGTGACGGGGTTGCCCATCGGCAGCATCACGCCGCGGTAGTCGGCGCTGGACACCCGCTCCACCCGGAACCCGTTGACGCTGTCGAAGCCGGCGGCGAGCTTCGGCGCCAGTTCGACGGCGTCGAACTCGCCAGCCCGGGCCCGCTGGGCGCGGACGTTGTCATCGGGCACGAACGCGACCACCACGCGCTGGTTGGCCGGCTTGCCACCGAAGTACCGCTCGTTCGCCCGCAGCACCAGGCGGTCCCCGGCTGTCCAGGAGTCGACCTGGTACGGGCCGGTGCCGATCGGTCTGCGGTTGAAGTCGGCCTTGTTGATGTCCTGCTCCTGCAGCGCCTTCGCCGGCACGATGCCCAGGGCCAGCCGCTGCAGGAACGGCGCGTACGCGTACTTGAGCGTGAACACCACAGTGGACGGATCCGGGGCGGTGACCGTGTCGAGCATGTCCAGGTCGGAGCGCAGCGTCGAGTCGACCTTCGGGTCCAGCACCGCCTGGTAGGTGAAGACCACGTCGGCAGCGGTGAACGGCGTCCCGTCGTGGAACACCACCCCGTCGCGCAGCTTCGCCGTCACCGTCCGGCCGTCGGCCGACACGGATGGCAGCTCACGGGCGAGGGCGGGCACGAGCTGGTTGCCGGCGTCGCGGGCGACGAGTCCGTCGAAGATCAGCGACGCGCCGTCGACACCGTAGTTCAGCACCGGATTCAGCGTGTCCGGCTCACCGGCGGTCGCGACCACGATGGTGCCGGTCGCGCCCGGCTGCGCCGCGGGCGTAGCCGAGCACGCGGCCGCGGCCAGGAGCGCGGCGCCGCACAGGACGGCGGCGAGCCGGCGGAAAGGTCTGCGCATCCGAACACTCCCGAGATCGCGGTCGAGGTCGAGGTCGATGCAAACATGTCGCACTTGCACATCGGTGGCAACAGCGCGACGACGTGACGACGAGCTTATTGCAACTTGTTGGCAATTACTTCAGACTGACGCATTGGGCTTGACCGGCTGACCCGCCTCGGCGGCCGCGCGCCGGTGGCCCGCCCAGCGAACGGCGGCCGGCACGACCAGTCCGGTGATGAGGAACAGGACCCCCACGACGTACCACCCGGGCCGGCCCCACGTGATGCACAGCCAGATCAACAGACCCGGGCCGAGCGCCTCGGCGAGGCCTGCGCCGAGCCCGAACACCCCCAGGTACTGCCCGGTGGCCCATTCGGGGGCGAGCGCGAACGACAGCTCGAACCCGGCGGCCGCATGCCACAGCTCCCCGACGGTGTGCACCACCGCCGCGGCGACGAGCAGCGCCGCCGCGGCCCAATCCGGCGGGCCGGCGGCCAGTGAGATCAGCGCGCACGCGGCGAGGAACGCCGCCCCGGCCCGGCGGTAGGCGGCCGCGCCGGCGGCAGGGGAGCCGACGTTGCGGCTCGCCCGGACCTGGAAGACGATCACGATGAGTGTGCCGGTGAGCATCGTGGGGGAGATGACCCAGTGCGGGGCCCGGGTCGACCCGACCACCCACAGCGGCACCGCCACGGTGACCACCTTGAACTGGATCGCCATGACGCCGTCGAGCCTGGTCAGCAGCAGGTACGGCGCGTCCCGCAGCGCGAGCCACCGCGGGCCCGCGGCGGCCGCAACCGGCGCGACCCGCGGGACGAACGCCAGCAGGACCGCCGACGCCGCGGTCGCGACGGCCATGCCCGCAGCCATCAGGTCGTACGCGGTGTGGGTGCCGGTCTGCACGGCCCAGCCCGCGAACAGCGCGCCGAGCGAGACACCGACGTTGGTCACGGCCCGCAGGTACGCCCGGAAGTCCTGTGGCCGGTCACCGCCGAAGCGCCTGATTATCGGACTGCGCGCCGCGACGCCTGCGGCTTTCGCCCCGGTCGCGACGCTCACCACGGCGACGAACGCCCAGAAGCCGTCCACCCGCAGGAAGCCGGCGGTCGCCGCGGCCTGCACGACCAGCGTGGCCGCGTAGACGGTCCGTGCGTCGCGCCGGTCCGCGACGTGCCCGACCGCGACGCCCAGGGCGAGCGCGAGCAGCCCGGCAATGCCGAGGCCGAACCCGACCTGGGCCGGTGGCAGCCGGACCGCCTCGGTGAAGTACAGCACACCGGCGGTCAGGTACAGGCCGCTGCCGACGGTGAAGACGAAGTTGGACGCGGCCAGCATCCGCTGCGGCCGGCCCGCCGGGACAAGGCTTGGCGACATCGTCTTGTCCCTATAGGCCGGCCTCGCGCAGCAACGCGTCGCGCTGTGGTCCCGGGAGGCGGTCGACGTAGAGGACGCCGTTGAGGTGGTCGGTCTCGTGCTGCAGGCAGCGGGCGAAGTAGCCGGTGCCGCTGACGGTGACCGGGTTGCCGTGCTTGTCGTGGCCGGTGACCGTGGCGACCGCGGCGCGGGGCAGGGAGGCTCGGGGGCCGGGCACGGACAGGCAGCCCTCGTCGCCGTCGTCGGTGCCGGCGAGCGCGGAGGCGGTCCGCAGGGCCGGGTTGACGACGTGGCCGACCTGGCGGATGTCGTCGGCGTCTGGGCAGTCGTAGACGAAGACCTGCAGGTCGACGCCGATCTGGTTGGCTGCCAGGCCTACCCCGTTCGCCGCGTACATCGAGGCGAACATGTCGTCGACGAGGTCGCTGAGCGCCTGGTTGAAGGCGGTGACGGCGGCGCAGCGGCGGTGCAGGACGGGTTCACCGTAGAGGGTGATCGGGCGGACGGACATTGCCGCAGTGTAATTGTTGCAAGTTAGTGGCAAATACTGCAGAGTTGCATTGGTGGAGCGAGGCGATCACCGGACCGCGCCGGTCCGGGTTGAGGTGCTGGTCGTCGGTGCCTGCGCCGCGACGGTGTACTACCGGCGGGTCTGCGCGACGTTGGCGCGGGACACGCATCCGGATGTGGCGGCGGCCCAGGCGGTTCAGCTGGTCGGCTCGTCGGTGAGCGCTCGGCCGGTGGCTGTGTCGGCCGGGCAGGGCGGCGTCCAGCGCGATGGTCCTCAGCCTGACTGGGCGCCGCCTCCGCTCACGATGCTGCACTCGACGTCGTGGCGTTTCGACGAGGGTGCGGTGGTGTTGACCTACGTCGCGGTGCTCGACGGTGTCCCCGGCGCTGATTCGGTACTGCTGGTGTCGCGCGATGTCGCCCGCTCGGGCGATCCGGCGGTACCGAGCCCGCCGGAGATCACCCTGTACGCGGTGGCCGCCCATGCGTTGCGGCACCTGGCGTGGCTGCGCGAGCGGGACGAGGTCGTGGCCACAGCTCTGGCGAGCGCGCCCTTTGTGTGGGATGCCCTGGACGGCGTCGAGCCGAGCCCCGCTGGTGCGGTCACGGCGGCGCGGCGGGTCACGGCGGTGGTGCGTTGAGGGCCTGCTCGACGAGCAGGTTGAGTTCGCGGACGAGTTCGTCCATGGTCTGGCCGCTCTGCGCCCGGACGATCCCGAGCGCGAGCTCGGCGAGCAGGCAGAACGCGCGGGCCTTGTCGCTGTCGGAGGGGAACGTGGCGAGGAGGGCCTCGGCGCCGTCGAGGTCACCGCGTGCTCGTGCGGCGATGACCCCGGCGGCGCGCTGGACCGCCTCGGCGGTGCGGGCCGGGGACGGTCCGGTCATGTCAGGCCGCCGGTGCGGTGGCGGCGGCGTAGCGGGCTTGGACGTCGGCCCAGTTGACGAGGTTCCAGAGCCGGTCGACGTAGTCGGGGCGGACGTTCTTGTACTGCAGGTAGTAGGCGTGTTCCCAGGCGTCGAAGACCAGCAGTGGCGTGCTGCCCTGCCCGACGTTGCCGTGGTGGTCGTACACCTGCTCCACGATCAGCCGCTTGCCGAGCGGCTCCCAGGACAGCGCGCCCCAGCCGGAGCCCTGTACCAGCTTCGTTGCGGCGGACAGCTGACCGGAGAACGCCTCGAACGAGCCGAAGTGTTCGTCGATGGCGGCGGCGAGGTTGCCGTCGGGGCGGTCGCCGCCGTCGGGGGAGAGGTTGTTCCAGAAGATCGAGTGCAGTACGTGCCCGGACAGGTTGAACGCCAGGGTCTTTTCGAGGCCGACGAGGGCGCCGAAGTCACCCTTGTCGCGCAGTTCGGCGAGTTGGTCGAGGGCGTCGTTGCTGCCCCTGACGTAGGCGGCGTGGTGCTTGTCGTGGTGCAGCTCCAAGATCTGTCCGGACATCGCCGGCTCGAGCGCGCCGTAGTCGTAGGGCAGGTCGGGCAGCGTGTAGACAGCCATCCGCGGTCCTTCCAAGGTCTTCTGCCAGAAGTTTGCTTCTGCCATTATCTTGCAATAAGCGAGGGCCGTGTGGCGAACGGAGGGTGATGCAGACCGCAGACGAGCGAATCGCCGCCGCGATGGCCGCCGTCCGGGCCGCCGGTGGACGCTCGACGACCGCACGCGGGGCGGTGCTGCGGGTCCTGGCCGGCGCTGGCCATCACCTCAGCGCCGCCGAGATCCACGCCGAGCTCACCGCGGGCGGCGGGCCGCTCGACCTGTCCACGGTCCACCGGGTCCTCGCCGCGCTCACCCGGCTCGACGTTGTGCACGCTGTGCCGGTCGGCGGGTCCCTCACGTTCGGCATGGCCGACCGTGCCCACCACCACACCGTGTGCCGCACCTGCGGCACCGTGCGCCAGCTCTCGCCCCAAGCCGTCGCGGCCGCGATCGGCGCGGCCACCGCGGACGGACTGTTCACCACCGACGCCGACGGCCGCGACGTTGGCGTGGTCGTCTACGGCCGCTGCGCCACCTGCCCGGAGCGTCAGTCATGACCGTGACACAAATCGAGCCCGCAGGCCCGGGAGTACTGCTGGCGCACGCGCCGCGACTGCACGAGATCTACCGGGAGTGCTTCGCCGGGCCACCGTGGTCAGAGCCGGAGTCGCGACTCGCCGACTTCCCTAACCATGTGCGACGGCAGCTGTCCCAGCCTGACGCCGGCGGCTGGCTGGCCCGGTCCGACGGCGACATCGTTGGAGCCGTCTACGGCTGGGCGGCACCTACCCAGCTCCCGCGCGAGACGCCGTTCGACATCGCTGTCGCCGACGCCGTACCACCACGAGTGCGGCCGCGGATGGTGGCGCCGGCCCTCGTCGTCGGCGAGCTCATGGTCGCCGAGTCCCACCGCCGTCAGCGCATCGCGGCTCGGCTCCTGGCGGCCTACGTGGCCACCGCACCGGCAGCCTGGCTGATCACCCACCGCGACGGCGGCGCTCCGGCGTTCTACCGCCGGCAGGGTTGGCGGGAGGACGCCGCGTTCGTGGCCGATGGTGTACCGCTGCTGCTGTTCACATGGGCGCAGCCTCGAACCTGAACAGCAGCTGCCGGCTCGGCGCCGGGCCGGGACCGTCCCGGGCCGTCAGGTGACCGTGGCGAGGTGGACCGCGGCGACGGTGATCAGGCCGGCGCCGAACAGTGTGATGCCGCCCGCGGCGAGCACCGGCGTGATGCGGCTGGCGAACCGCAGGGCGGCGACGGACCGGGTGCTGCGCGCGAGGAGTGAGGTACCGGCGACGGCGAGGACGCCGACGGTGAACAGCACGACGGCCATGCCGATGCCGAAGGTGAGCACCAGGAGCAGGGCGAAGCCGGCACGGCCGAGGAACAGGCCGGTGGCGAGCACGAGGAAGGCCGAGGGGGACGGCGTCAGCCCGCCGGAGATGCCGAGCAGCAGCAGCCCGGGCCGGTCGGCGGACTTCGGGTGGTGATGGTGGCCGTGTGCGTGGTCATGGCCGTGGTCATGGTCGTGTGCGTGGTGGTGGTCGTGAGTGTGGCTGTGGCCGTGGTGGTGGTCGTGATGATGCTGGCCGCCGCGCAGGCGGCGGCGCAGCATCCACACTCCGGTGGCCACGACGAGCACACCCGCGGTGACCTGCAGCCAGGTGGTGAGCTCCTCTATTTCGATCACGCCGGACAGCGACAGGAACGTCCAGGCGACACCGATGACGAGCACGGAGATCGTGTGCATGGCCGCGACCGACCCGCCGAGCCAGGCGGCGTCGCGGATGCGACCGCGGGAACCGGCCAGGTAGGCCGCCGCGAGCGTCTTGCCGTGCCCCGGCGTGACCGCGTGCCCGGCCCCGGCGAGGAATGCCAGCAGGAACGCCACCGGAGCGATACCGGGCGTGTGGATGAGGTCCTGGAGCCGGTCGGAGAAGGACGAGGCCCAGTCGGTGAGGGCGTTCACGCCGCGACCTGCCGGCGGCGCACTTTGCGGGCGACCGCGACGACGAAGGCCGCGGCGAGCAGGAGGCCGCCGATGACGACGGCGAGCTGCACGGCGGCGCTGCGGCCCAGGCTCGTGCCGCCGGGTGCGGAGGCGCCGGTCGGGGTCCAGTCGTGGGTGTCGGTGCCGCTGTCGTACACGAAGCGTTGCCCGGCGGGTCCGGTGGCGAGGGTCTTGTAGGCGGGGTTGAGGTCGGTGAGCATCCGTACGGCGACGCTGGCCGTGGCGACGGGCCCGGGGCAGGTGTAGACGGCGGTGGCGCCCTTGAGTGCGAGGGCCCGCACCGGCTCGACGGTGGCGGTGCATGCCTGGGAGCCGTCGGTGACGGTGACCCGGTTGAGCAGGTAGCCGGTGAACGCGGCCGCCGCCCCGATCACTCCGGGATCGGTGTACTGCACGTCGACGGTCCCGTCGGCGTGGATCCGGTCGCGGGGGAGCAGACCGAGCGACACGCCGAGCAGCGTCAGGTCGTCCGGGCCACCGACGCGCCACGTGACGCGGACGATGTCAGCTCGCTGCGAATCGAACGCGACGGCGATGGTCTGCGGGTCGCCGAACGGGTGCGCCGATGCCGGGACGGGGACGAGCGCGACCGACCCTGCCACCACACCGGCGACGACGGCCGCCACGAGCGCGTACTGCTGCCTGTGCACGGCCGCTCAGTCTGCCAACCGCACGGTACACACACACACAGGGGCCACTCGGTGATCAACAACAGTCACACACGTAAACACTGCCCGCAGCTGTGACCGACCCATACGACGCTGGATCGGCGCGGATCCGGTTCGCGGTCAGCGGCTCACGGTCCGCCAGAGTCGTACTGGCTCGACCGCGACGACACCGGCGCGCGGTCGTGGAACCGGGTGATCGACCCGTAGGGTGCGGAACGCTGGTGCACCACGAGTCAGTCGCGGGAGCTGTCACACCGACACGGGCTCGATATCGGCGACCTCATCCTGGCGGTCGTCGTGCTTGACGGTTTGTGGGAAGCCGACTGCTTCTGGCCGTTGGGGCGCTGCGGGCGGCATCACTCGCGGTGGGCCGCGCGGTAGCGGTCGATGACGTCCCTGGGGAGCCGGCCCCGGTCGGAGACCTCGAGGCCCTGACGCTGCGCCCACTCACGGATAGCCTGACTACGGTCGCGGTTACGACGCGACGGCGTAGCAATCACCGTTCCCCGTCCTGAGAGATTGCCGCGTCCTGCAGTTTGGGGCGTGGTTCGGCGGACCTTGGTCGCGGCGGCGATGAACGGGGCCAGGGCGTCGCGTAACTGTTGGGCGTTGCCCGCGCTGAGATCGATCGTGTAGAGGACACCGTCCACCCCGAAGACCAGGCTCTCGTCCGCCGGTCCGCCGTCGATATCGTCGATGACCTGCTGGATGACACGCTTCGCCATTGCCTGGCCCTTTCACGAGTCGCAGTATGAGCGCATCCGCCTGTCCGAAATCGCAGCAGCGAACGGACGGTCCGGATGCAATTTCTGATCCCGGCATATCGTTCGGCACCGAACATGATGAATGCGAGAGACATGATCGCCATTTCGGGGAAGGTTCGCAACCGCAGGCTGAACAACCCAGCCTGCGGGAACCTGCTGAGGTCTGGTCGCTCGTCGTCGGGGGTGTTGCCGGTGAGGTCGACGAAGATCACCGCGTCTGCGCCCGGTCGACGTGTAGTCGCCTGCTATGGGGGTACCGGGCTGGCGCCGCGGGCGCACCTGCGCGGAAGAAGGTGTCGACCGGGTTTCGTCGGTCCTGGTGACCGATCGGCGAGCCTCGCGTAGCTGCGGGATGCCGGCACACCCACGGGCCCTGATCGGACATGCGACGAGGCAGGTTCGATGCGGCGCCGGCATGCCGGCGGACTGCGACGTTGCCGGGCCAGTCAGGTGGTGAGGCGGTGGGTGAGGGCGGTGTGGCGTCGGCCCGCGCCGATAGTGCGGACGGCGGCGGCGAGGGCGCGGCGGGAGCCGACGAGGACGACGAGTTTCTTTGCGCGGGTGACGGCGGTGTAGAGCAGGTTGCGTTGCAGCATCATCCAGGCGCTGG
>NZ_JBEXCY010000265.1:0-14502 GCF_040605515.1 Dactylosporangium sp. NPDC005572
CGCGATCTCGGCCGTGGCCCGGGTGTCGACGCCGTAGAGGATCGCCGGTCGCAGCCGGGCTCGCGCCGGGCTCGCGCCGGGCGGCGCCAGGCTCGCGCCGAGCGGCGGGCGGGCGGGCGGCGGGGGGCTAGGCGGGCTGGAGGTGTTCGGCCAGGATCGCCAGGTGCGTCGCGCGGGCCTCCGTGTGGCGGGCCAGGCCGGGCGCGGTGATCTTCACGAAGACGCCGCGGCGGTCGGCCTCGCACAGTGCACGCTCGACCAGGCCGGCCTTCTCCAGGCGGGCCACCGCGCGGGACAGCGCGCTCTGGCTGAGGTACATGTCGGCGGCAAGATCCTGCATGCGGCGCTTCTCACACTCCTGCGCGATGAGACGGTCCAGGATCTCGAACTCGCTCAGCGTCAGGCTGTGCCGGTCCTGCAGGGCCCGCTCCAGGTGGCCGGCCACCTCGTTGTAGCTGGTCAGTAGGGAGCGCCAGCGCTCGACCAGCACCCCCTCGGACGTCATGCGCCGCATCCTACTCCGCAGAGGGTGAAATTGCACGAGCATTAAATGCGCGAGCAACTTGTGCGTGGACATTGGATGCGCATGCATTTAGTGTCGCCAACCGTGACTACGACACTCACGGGGGTACGTGCGGAAGCGGCGGCCCCACCGGTCAACTCCACTCGGCTGTGGGGAGTGCTCGCCGTACTGTGCGCGGTGCTCTTCCTCGACGCGCTCGACGTCTCCATGGTGGGTGTGGCGCTGCCCTCCATCGGTACCGAGCTCGGGCTGACGACGACGTCCCTGCAGTGGATCGTCAACGGGTACGTGCTCGGGTACGGCGGCCTGCTGCTCCTCGGCGGCCGGACCGCGGACCTGCTCGGGCGGCGGCGGGTGTTCCTCGTCGCGCTCGGCGTGTTCGCGGTGGCGTCGCTCATCGGCGGCCTCGTCGACGACGGGACCCTGCTCATCGCCACCCGGTTCGTGAAGGGGCTCGCCGCGGCCTTCACGGCGCCGACCGCCCTGTCCATCCTGACCACGACGTTCCCCGAGGGGCCGGCCCGCAACCGGGCGCTCTCGGTGTTCTCGGTGTTCGGCGCGAGCGGGTACTCGTCCGGCCTCATCCTCGGCGGCCTGCTCACCAGCGTCGGCTGGCGCTGGACGTTCCTGATCCCGGTGCCGATCGCGATCGCCGCGCTGGTGGCCGGCGCCCTGCTCATCCCGCGCGACCGCCCGGCCGCGGAGGGCGGCCACGACCTGGCCGGCGCGGTGACGCTCGTCGGTGGCATGCTCCTGGCCGTGTACACCGTCGTGTCGGCGCCGGACCGCGGCTGGCTGGACCCGGTGACGATCGGCTCGGCCGTGCTCGCGGCCGCGCTGCTGGCCGGGTTCGTGCTCGTGGAGCGGAAGGTGCCGCACCCGCTGATCCGCCTCTCCATCCTGCGGGTGGGGTCCATCGTGCGGGCCAACGTGAGCATGGTGGCGCTCTTCGGGTCCTACCTGAGCTTCCAGTTCATGATGACGCTGTACCTCCAGGACGTGCTGCACTGGTCCCCGCTGCGGATGGCCCTGGCCCTGCTCCCGGCGGGCCTCCTGGTCGCGTTCGCGTCGCCGTTCGTCGGCCGGCTCGTCACGCGGTACGGCACCGGCCCGCTGATCGTCTCGTCGATGCTCTCGATGAGCCTCGGCTACGGCTGGTTCCTGCTGACCGCAGGCGACCGCCCGGACTACGTGACGTCGATCCTGCCGACGATGCTCCTGCTGGGCGGCGGCTTCGCGTTCGGCTTCAGCTCCATCATGGCCCAGGCCACGGACGGCATCGCCGACAGCGAGCAGGGCCTGGCCAGCGGCCTGGTCCAGACCTCGGGGCAGGTCGGCGCCGCGTTGGTCCTGGCCGTGGTGACGGCACTGGTCTCGGGCGTCGCGGCCGCGTTCGACCACTACCGCCCGGGCATCGACCTGGTGGCCGTGGTCGCGGTGGCCGGCCTGCTGCTGAGCCTGGCCCCGATCCTCAAAAGGCGGCGGAGCTAGGAACGGAGGCTAGGAACGGAGGCTAGGAACGGAGATTGCCCAGGGCGGCCAGCAGGTCGGCCTGGGCGATCGGCCCGGCCGGGGCGCCCGAGCGGGCCTCCTGCATGGCCTTGTCGAGCTGGGCCCGGCGCAGTGCCTCCTTGAGGTCCGCGCCGGTCAGGCCCGCGGACTCGGTCGCGAGGGCGTCGGTGTCCACGTCGTCGGCGAACATCCGGAAGCCCGGCTGCTCGTGGCGGGCGATCAGGCCGCGCAGCAGCTTGGTCAGGATGTCGGCGCGGGCCCGGCGGGACGGGACGGGCACGGCCAGTTTGAGGTCGAAGCGGCCCGAGCGGACCAGCGACGCGTCGACCCGGTCGGGGAAGTTCGTCGTCGCCACGACGATCACGTTGGGGTTCTCCGCGATCAGGGTGTTCATCTCCTGCTTGAAGATGCCCGCCACCGCGTTGATCATCTGGCCGGCGGCGTCGAAGGCCTGGCCGGTGTAGGTGATGATGGAGTCGAACTCGTCGAAGAGCAGGACCGTCGGCTCCCGCAGGCCGCGGGCCTCGGCGAAGATCCGCTGGATGTTCTTCTCCGAGTTGCCGACCCACTTGTCGAGGATCTCCGGGGTGCGGATCTCGCGCAGCTCGCCGCCGATCTCGTTGGCCAGAGCCTGGGCGAGCATCGTCTTGCCGGTGCCGGGCGGGCCGTAGAGCAGGACGCCCTGCGGGCGGGTCGCGCCCCAGCGGGCCATGACGTCCGGGTGGCGGAACGACACGGCGACGTCGCGGAACTGCGCCACCACGTCCTCGAGGCCGCCCACGTCGTCGAGGCGCACGCCAGACGAACCGGAAGCGGCGGCGGCGACCGGGCTCACCGTGACCGGGCCCTCGGCGCCGGTCAGCTGCATCACGGTCAGCATCAGCGCGGGCAGCGAGGCGCTGCGCACGACCAGGTCGGGCCCGTCCTCGACGACCGTGACCCGCGGGTCGACGTCGACCGCGGGCGTCGGCCGGGTGGCGCGCGCGATGCCGACCGCGACGACCGCGCCGAGCACCGCCCCGGGCACGCCGAGCAGCCGGAACAGCGCCCCGCCCGCCGCGCCGCCGGCGAACATCCGGGCGAACGCCGGCAGGCTGAACGAGCTGCGCACCCAGCGTGCCGCATACCCGTCCGGCCCGACGGTCAGCTCGACCCCGCGCTCGGGCAGGTCGTGGCCCAGCGGCCGGCGCGGACCACCGGCCTCGATCAGGTGGCCGTCGACGATGCGCAGTTCCCGCCCCGAGGCGGCGACGACCTCGACGGCCGGACGCAGGGAGGTGTCGGCCATGTGTTCGAGTCTGCCACGGAGGAACATCCCGGCGGCCGTCCGACGTCCGACGAAAGGGGCATAATCGGAGTGTTCGGACAAGAGAATCATGGGGCTGGACTTGAAACATCCTCGGAGTAGGGTGCCGAGGATACCGAGAGGGGGGCCATGCTCGACCGGTTCAACGACCTGGCGCCCGAGGCTGCCGCGGAGGCCCTGCTGGCCTGCTGCGCCTCGCCCGGCTGGGCCGCTCGCGTCGCGGCCGGACGGCCGTATCCCACCCAAGCCGACCTGGTCGTCGCCGGCGTGGCCGCGTTCGACGACCTCGGCTGGACCGACCTGAGACAGGCGCTCGACGCCCACCCGCGCATCGGCGAGCGGCCGCAGGGTGAGCAGGCCGAGGCGGCCTGGTCCCGCCGCGAGCAGTCGGGCGTGCACGGCGCCGAGGACGAGCTCCGCAACGTCAACCAGGCCTACGAGGAGCGCTTCGGGCACCTCTTCCTGATCTTCGCCAGCGGGCGCTCGGCCGAGGAGGTCCTCACCGCCGCCCGCGGGCGGCTCGGCAACGACGACGAGACCGAGCAGACCGTCGTCCGCGGCGAACTGCGGAAGATCGTCGAGCTGCGGCTCGAGCGGCTGGTCACATGAGCGGTCCGGAGCGCAGCGGAGGGGAAGCTCAGCCGTGAGCATCTCGACGCACGTGCTGGACACGGCCCGCGGCGTGCCGGCCGCCGGGGTGCCGATCCGGCTCGAGAAGGAGGGCACGGTCCTGGGCTCCGGCCGCACCGACACCGACGGGCGGATCCGCTGGGACGGCGCCACCCAGAGCGGCCGCTACCGGCTCGTCTTCGACATCCTCGCGTACCACGGGCCCGACGCCTTCTACCCCGAGGTCGCCATCTCGTTTACGGTGCTCGACGGGCGCCACCACCACGTGCCGCTGCTGCTGAGCCCGTTCGGATACTCGACCTACCGGGGGAGCTGAATTGCTCGGAGCCAACCAGTACGGCAAGGCCGAGATCCGGATCGTGCGCGTCGACCGACACCCCGGCGGCGACGAGCTCACCGACCTCAACGTGAGCGTCGCGCTGCGCGGCGACCTGGCCGCCAGCCACCTCACCGGCGACAACAGCGGCGTGCTGCCCACCGACACGCAGAAGAACACGGTCTACGCGTTCGCCCGGCAGTACGGCATCGCCCGCATCGAGTCGTTCGCGCGGCGACTCGCGGAGCACTTCGTCCAGAGCCAGGACGGCATCCACGAGGCGCGGGTGAAGATCGAGCAGTATCTGTGGCGAAAGGTCGACGGCCGGCACACCTTCGAGCGCACCGGCGAGACCCGCACCGCGACCGTCCACCATGGACCCCACGGGACCCAGACCGTCAGCGGCATCAAGGACCTGGTCCTGCTCAAGACGACCGACTCCGAGTTCCACGGCTTCGTCCAGGACCGGTACACCACGCTGCCCGAGACCCGCGACCGCATCCTCGCCACCTCGGTCGACGCCACCTGGCGCCATGACGGCGCGGACCCGGAGGCGGCGAAGGACGCCCTGGTGGAGGCCTTCGCCGACACCTACAGCCTGGCACTGCAGCAGACGCTGTACAGCATGGGATCCCGCGTCCTGGAGCGCTGCCCCGAGGTCGTCGAGGTGAAGCTGTCGCTGCCCAACAAGCACCACTTCCTCGTCGACCTGGCGCCGTTCGGCCTGGACAATCCCAACGAGGTCTACTACGCCGCCGACCGGCCGTACGGGCTGATCGAGGGCGTCGTGCGCCGCGACGGCGCGGAGGTGCCGGAGGAGGTCGTGTGGACTTTCTGAGGCCGTCCACCTGGGACGAGGCGCTCGCCGCCAAGGCCGAGCACCCGGACGCGGTGCCGATCGCGGGCGGGACCGACGTCATGGTCGAGCTCAACTTCGACCGCCGCCGCCCGCCGGCCCTGCTCGACCTGACCCGCGTCCCGGAGCTCACGGCGTGGGCGCCCGACGGCGACCGGCTGCGGATCGGCGCCGGCGTCACCTACCGCCGCCTCATCGACGAGCTCGGCGGCCGCCTGCCCGGCCTGGCGATGGCGGCCCGGACGGTCGGCTCGCCGCAGATCCGCAACCGCGGCACCGTCGGCGGCAACCTCGGCTCGGCCTCGCCGGCCGGTGACGCCCACCCGCCCCTGCTGGCCGCGGGCGCGCTGGTGGAGGTCGCCTCCGCCACAACCACCAGGACCATCCCCATCGACGACTTTTTCGTCGGCCCCAAGCGCAGCGCCCTGAACGGGGACGAGCTCATCGCCGCGTTCCTGATACCGACAGGACAGGGCCCGCAGCAGTTCGCCAAGGTCGGCACCCGCAACGCCATGGTCATCGCCGTCTGCTCGTTCGCCCTCGCCCTGCACCCCGCCGAGCGCCGCGTCGGCACCGGCATCGGCTCCGCCGGCCCGACCCCGCTCAGGGCCGCCGAAGCCGAGTCGTTCGGGGCCGAACTGCCCTGGGACGACCGGGATCCGCTGCCGGAGGCGACCGTCAGGAGGTTCGGCGAGCTGGTCGCCGCGGCGGCCCGGCCGATCGACGACGTGCGCGGCAGCGCCGGCTACCGGCGGCACGCCCTCGCCGTGCTCGGCGGACGGACCCTGCGCTGGGCCTGGGAGGAGTACCGATGCGCGTGAATATGACGGTCAACGGCGAGCCGCTGCGGGCCGACGACGTGTGGGAGGGCGAGAGCCTGCTCTACGTGCTGCGCGAGCGGCTCGGCCTGCCGGGCGCCAAGAACGCCTGCGAGCAGGGCGAGTGCGGCTCCTGCACGGTGTACCTCGACGACGTGCCGGTCTGCGCCTGCCTGGTCGCGGCCGGCCAGGCGGAGGGCCGCACGGTTCGCACCGTCGAGGGCCTCGCCGAGGAGACCGCGCTGCACCCGGTCCAGCGGGCGTTCCTGGAGGCCGGCGCCGTCCAGTGCGGATTCTGCACCCCGGGCCTCGTCGTCGCGGTACACGACCTGCTGGAACGCAATCCGCACCCGAGCGAGCCGGACATCCGCGAGGCGCTCGCCGGCAACCTGTGCCGGTGCACCGGCTACGAGAACATCGTGGCCGCCGTCAAGCTGGCCGCCGCCTCATGATCGTCATCGAGCACTGCGCGGTCGCCACCGTCGACGGCGCCGGCACCGAGTTCGAGGAGGGCCACGTCGTCGTCCAGGGCGACCGGATCGTGGCCGTCGGCCCCGGCACATACCAGGGCGCCGGCGGAACGCGCGTCGACGGCACCGGCTGCCTCGCCACCCCCGGCCTGGTCAACACCCACCACCACCTGTACCAGTGGGCCACCCGCGCCCTCGCCCAGCAGGAGATCCTGTTCGGCTGGCTCACCGAGCTGTACCCGGTCTGGGCCCGCATCGACGCCGGCACCGTGCACGCCGCCGCGTCGGCCGGCCTCGCGCAGCTGGCGCTCTCCGGCTGCACCACCACGACCGACCACCACTACGTCTTCCCGCGCGACGGCGGCGACCTGCTCGGCGCCGAGATCGACGCGGCGGCCGAGGTCGGGCTGCGGTTCCACCCGACCCGCGGCTCGATGGACCTCTCCGTCAAGGACGGCGGTCTGCCCCCGGACTCCGTCGTCGAGGACACCGACGCCGCCCTCGCCGCAACGAAGGCGGCGATCGACCGCTTCCACGACCCGTCGCCGGGCGCGATGGTGCGGATCGCGGTCGCGCCGTGCAGCCCCTTCTCCGTCACGCCGCGCCTGATGCGCGAGGCGGCCGACCTCGCCCGGGCCGAGGGCGTGCGCCTGCACACGCACCTCGCCGAGACGGTCGAGGAGGAGTCGTACTGCCGGGAGGTGCACGGCTGCACCCCGGTCGAGTACGCCGAGCGCCTGGGCTGGCTCGGCCCCGACGTCTGGCTCGCCCACGCGGTGCACCTCGACGACGGCGCGGTGGCCCGGCTGGGCGCCACCGGCACCGGCGTCGCGCACTGCCCCAGCTCCAACGGCCGGCTGGGCGCCGGGATCGCCCGGGTCCGTGACCTGCTCGACGCCGGCGCGCCGGTCGGCCTCGGCGTCGACGGCGCCGCCTCCCAGGAGGCCGGCCAGCTCGGCCCGGAGCTGCGCCAGGCCATGTACCTCGCCCGGCTGCGCGGCGGCCCGGCCGCCCTGACCGCGCGGGAGTCCCTGATGCTGGGCACCATGGGCGGCGCGCGCTGCCTGGGCCGGGCGGACGAGCTCGGCTCGCTGGAGCCCGGCAAGCTCGCCGACATCGCCCTGTGGCGCCTCGACGGCCTCGGCCACGCCGGCATCGCCGACCCGGTGGCGGCCCTGGTCTTCGGCCCGCCGGCGACGCTGCGCCTGCTGCTCGTCGGCGGCCGCGCGGTGGTCCAGGACGGCGTGCTGTCCACCGTGGACGAGGCGGTCGTGGCCGCGGCCCTGACCAAGTCGGCGCGCTCGCTCAGGGAGCCCCGATGACCACCACCACGCCGGCCACGGTGACCAGTTCGGGCATCGGCACCTCGCCCCTGCGGCCCGACGGGACACTCAAGGTGACCGGGGAGTTCGCGTTCTCCTCCGACCTGTGGGCCGACCGGATGCTGTGGGGCGCGACCCTGCGCAGCCCGCACCCCAGGGCCCGGATCCTGCGCATCGACCTCACCGGGGCGGTCGCGACCACCGGGGTCCACGCCGTGCTCACCGCGGAGGACGTGCCGGGGCACAAGCGGTACGGCCTGGAGCACCGCGACCAGCCGGTGCTCGCGATGGGCCAGGTCCGCTACGCCGGGGAGCCGGTGGCGATCGTCGCCGCCGACCACCCGGAGACCGCGCGGCGCGCCGCCGCCCGCATCGTCGTCGAGTACGAGGTGCTGCCGCCGGTCGTCGACGGGGAGGCCGCGCTCGACCCGGCGACCGACAAGGTGCACGACGCGGGCAACCTGCTGCGGCACGTGCCGATCCGCAAGGGTGACCCGGCGGCGACCGCGCCCGTGGTGGTCACCGGCGAGTACGAGGTCGGCATGCAGGACCAGGCCTTCCTCGGGCCGGAGTCGGGCCTCGCCATCCCTGCCGAGGACGGCGGCGTCGACCTGTTCATCGCCACCCAGTGGCTGCACGGCGACCTCGGCCAGGTCGCCGACTGCCTCGGCCTGCCGCCCGAGAAGGTGCGGCTCAGCCTGGCCGGCGTCGGCGGCGCGTTCGGCGGGCGCGAGGACGTGTCGATGCAGGTCCATGCCTGCATGCTCGCCCTGCACACCGGGCGGCCGGTGAAGATGGTGTACTCCAGGGAGGAGTCGTTCTTCGGCCACGTCCACCGGCACCCGGCCCGGCTGGCCTACGAGCACGGCGCCGACGAGGACGGCCGGCTGGTGTACGTGAGGGCCCGGATCGTCCTCGACGGCGGCGCCTACGCCTCGACGTCGATGGCGGTCGTCGCCAACGCGACGACGCTCGGCATCGGCCCGTACCGGGTGCCCAACGTGACCATGGACGGCTACGCCGTCTACACCAACAACCCGCCGTGCGGGGCGATGCGCGGGTTCGGCGCGGTCCAGGCCTGCTTCGCCTACGAGTCGCAGATGGACCGGCTCGCCGAGCGGCTCGGCCTCGACCCGGTCGAGCTGCGGGCGCGCAACGCCATCGAGCCGGGCGACACGATGCCGACCGGGCAGGTCGTCGAGGGCCCGGCGCCGGTCGCCGAGCTGCTGCGGCTGGTCCGGGACCGGCCGCTGCCCGGCGCGACCGGCGACGACCTGCGCGAGCTGCCGGGCGGCGTGGCCAACACGACCCACGGCGAGGGCGTGCGGCGGGGCGTCGGCTACGGCATCGGGATCAAGAACGTCGGCTTCTCCGAGGGCTTCGACGACTACTCGACGGCGCGGGTGCGGCTGGAGGTCGTCGGCGGGGAGCCGGCGGTCGTCGTGCACACCGCCGCCGCCGAGGTCGGCCAGGGCCTGGTCACCGTCCAGGCCCAGATCGCCCGCACCGAGCTCGGCGTCGAGCAGGTCACCGTGGCCACCGCCGACACGTCGGTCGGCAGCGCCGGGTCGTCGTCGGCGTCGCGGCAGACCTACGTCACCGGCGGCGCCGTCCGGGCGGCCTGCGCGGCCGTGCGGGACGAGGTGCTGCGCCGCGTCGGCCGTACTGACGCCACACTCGAGGGCGGCAGGGTCGTCGCCGCCGAGGGGGTGGTCGCCGACCTCGTCGACGTGCTCGCCGCCGGGCCGATCGAGCGGACCGTCGAGTGGCGGCACCGGCCGACGTCCCCGCTCGACCCGGCGACCGGGCAGGGCGACGCCCACGTGCAGTACGCGTTCGCGGCCCACCGGGCGGTCGTCGACGTCGACGTCGATCTGGGCCTGGTGCGCGTCGTCGAGATCGCCACCGCGCAGGACGTCGGCCGGGCGCTGCACCCGCAGTCGGTGCGCGGCCAGATCGCCGGCGGCACCGCGCAGGGCCTCGGCCTCGCCGTCATGGAGGAGATCCAGGTCGTCGACGGGAAGATCCGCAACCCGTCGTTCACCGACTACCTCATCCCGACGATCCTCGACGTGCCGCCGATGCGCATCGACGTGCTGGAGCTCGGCGACCCGTCCGCCCCGTACGGGCTGCGCGGGGTCGGCGAGCCGCCGACGATCTCCTCGACCCCGGCGATCGTCGCCGCGATCCGCGCCGCGACCGGCCTGCCGCTCAAGCGGGTGCCGGTGCGGCCCGAGCACCTGACCGGGACCTGAGATGGGGCTGTCGGAGCGGGACCTGGAGGAGCTGCGGGCCGCCGCCGAGCACCTCGACCGGCTGCTGCTGCCCGGCCAGGTCGAGGAGCGGGTGGCGCGCCGGCCGGTGCACACCGCGTACGTGCCGGCCGACCGGTTCGGCGCCGGCACGGTCGCCGCGTGGGGTGCGGCCGCTCACGACGCCGTGCGGGAGAACGGCCCGCCGGCCGGCTTCCCGGCGTCCACTGTGGACATGGTGCTGGCCAAGCTGGCCGCCGAGCCGATCGAGGACCTGCGGGTCGACTTCGAGGACGGCTACGGGCACCACCCGACCGAGGACGAGGACGCGCTGGCGGCCGGGGCGGTGCTGCGCGCCACCGCGCCGCCGTTCTTCGGGCTGCGCTGCAAGAGCCTCGAACCGGCGACCGCCGACCGCGCGGCCCGCACGGTCGACGCCTTCCTCACCGGCCTCGGCCCGCCGCCGCCCGGGTTCGTCATCACGTTCCCGAAGGCGACCTCGGCCGCCCACACCGACGCGGCGGTCCTGCTGTGCCGGCAGCTGGAGCACGCGCACGGGCTGCCCGACGGCACCCTGCGGTTCGAGCTGCAGGTCGAGACGCCGCAGGCGGTGCTCGGCGCCGACGGCCGCTCGCCGCTGCCGGAGATGATCGTGCGCTCCCACGGCCGGCTCAGCGGCTTCCACTACGGCACCTACGACTACAGCACCGCGCTCGGCATCGCCCCCGGCCACCAGTCGCTGGACCACCCGGTCGCCGACCACGCCAAGTCGGTCATGCAGGTCGCGGTCGCCGGCACCGGCGTGCACGTCAGCGACGGCTCCACCAACGTGCTGCCGGTCGGCTCCCTCGAGGAGGTGCACGCGGCCTGGGACCTGCACGCCCGGCTGGTGCGCCGCAGTCTGGAGCGCGGCATCCACCAGGGCTGGGATCTGCACCCCGCGCAGCTCGTCACCCGGTTCGCCGCGACCTTCCAGTTCTACCTCGACGGCCTGCCGCGGGCCCGCCGCCGCCTCGACGACTACCTGTCCCGCCGCGCGTCGGGCATCCTCGACGAGCCGGCCACCGCCCGGGCCATCGCCCGCTTCCTGCTTCGCGGCCTGCACTGCGGAGCCCTGCGCCGCGAGGACCTGGGCCACCCGACCGAGGACCTGGAGGCCCTTTGAGTTTCACGCTGCGCTCCCGGCAGGTGTACCTCCCGGAAGGCCCGCGCGCGGCCACCGTCACCGTCGACGGCGAGCGCATCGCCGCCGTCGGCCCGTACGACGCGCCGTGCGACACCGACCTCGGCGACCTCGCGCTGCTGCCCGGGCTGGTCGACACCCACGTGCACGTCAACGAGCCCGGCCGCACCGAGTGGGAGGGCTTCGCCACCGCCACCCGGGCGGCCGCCGCCGGCGGCGTGACGACGATCGTCGACATGCCGCTGAACTCGCTGCCGCCCACCACGTCGGTCGCCGCGCTGCGCGAGAAGCAGGCCGCGGCCGAGGGGCAGTGCTTCGTCGACGTCGGCTTCTGGGGCGGTGCCGTCCCCGGCAACGCGGGCGACCTGCCGGCGCTGCACGAGGCCGGCGTGTTCGGCTTCAAGAGCTTCCTCGTCGACTCCGGCGTGCCCGAGTTCCCGCCGCTGGACGCCGCCGGTCTCGGACTCGCCTTCGCGGCCGTCGACGCGCTGTTCATCGTCCACGCCGAGGACCCCGCGGCGCTGCGCCCGGCCCCCTCGTCGCGCGCCTACGCCGACTTCCTGGCCTCCCGCCCGCCGGCCGCGGAGGTCTCGGCCGTCGGCACCGCGCTGTCGGCCGCGGCGACCGCCGGCGCCCGGGTGCACATCCTGCACCTCTCCGCCGCCGACGCGCTGCGGCTGCTGCGGCAGGCCCGGGAGGACGGGGTCCGGGTCACCGCCGAGACCTGCCCGCACTACCTGACGCTCGACGGGCTCGCCGTCCCCGACGGGGCGACCGAGTTCAAGTGCTGCCCGCCGATCCGCGACCCGGACAACCAGGACGGGCTGTGGGCCGGCCTCGCCGACGGCACGATCTCGATCGTCGTGTCCGACCACTCGCCCAGCACGCCCGCCCTGAAGCGGCGCGACACCGGCGACTTCGCCGCGGCGTGGGGCGGGATCGCGTCGCTCCAGCTGGGGCTGCCGGTGATGTGGACCGCCGCCCGCGAGCGCGGCTTCACCCTGGCCGACGTCGTGCGCTGGATGTCGACCGGCCCGGCCGACCTGGTGGGGCTGCCCACCAAGGGCCGGATCGCCGCCGGCGCCGACGCGGATCTCGTGGCCTTCGACCCCGCCGGCTCGTTCGTCGTCGATCCGTCCCAGCTGTACCATCGCCATCCCGTCACCCCATATGCCTCCACGTCGCTGTCGGGCGTGGTGCACACCACCTGGCTGCGTGGTGCTCCCGTGGGTGACGACGCCCGGGGGAGGCTCCTGCACCGTGCCGTTCACTGACCTGCCCGACCTGGCCTCGCGGCTGCTCGGCGGCGGCGTCGTCGACGCCAACGACGAGTTCTTCGCCGCCCGCGACAACCTGGTGAACCCCGACCCGTCGACGTTCGAGACGTGGACCTACGGCCCGAAGGGCAAGGTCTACGACGGCTGGGAGACCCGCCGGCGGCGCGAGCCCGGGCACGACTGGGCGGTCGTCCGGCTCGGCGCCCCCGGCGTGGTCCACGGCGTGGTCGTCGACACCGCGCACTTCACCGGCAACTTCCCGCCGCACGTCTCGGTGGACGGCTGCGCGGTCGACGGCTACCCGTCGCCGGCCGAGCTGCTGAAGGCGGACTGGACGCCGCTCGTGCCCCGCTCGGCGGTGCGCGGCGACGCGCAGAACCCGTTCGAGGTCACGCCCGGTGAGCGCGTCACCCACGTACGGCTCAACATCTACCCCGACGGCGGCGTCGCCCGGCTGCGGGTCCACGGCACGGTCGTGCCCGACCCGGCCCTGCTGCACGGCATGACCGTCGACCTGGCCGCGCTGGAGCTCGGCGGCCTGGTCGTCGACTGCAGCAACCGGTTCTACGGCTCGCCGAACAACCTCATCCTGCCCGGCCAGGCCCGGATCATGGGCGAGGGCTGGGAGACGGCCCGCCGCCGCGACGACGGCAACGACTGGGTGCTGGTCCGGCTGGCCGCCGAGGGGCGGGTGCGGCTGGCCGAACTCGACACCACCCACTTCAAGGGCAACGCGCCCGGCTGGGCGCGACTGAGCGGCACGACCGACCGGCAGGAGTGGTTCGACCTGCTGCCCCGCACCCGCCTGCAGCCCGACACCCGGCACCGCTTCCGGGTCGAGGCCACCCGCCCGGCCACCCACGTGCGCCTCGACGTGTACCCCGACGGCGGTATGGCCCGCCTCCGGCTGTGGGGCGAGGCGGTGTGACCCGCGGGTAGGGTTGGCTGGTGACCGCTGCCGCCATCGACTCTGGTCTCTTTCGCCGGGTCCTGCGCCGGCACGCCTCGGCCGTCGTGGTGGTGACGGCGCCGGGCCCGGTCGGCTTCACGGCGACCTCGTTCGCGTCGGTCTCGCTGGAGCCGCCGCTCGTCTCGTTCTCGGTGTCCCGGGCGGCGTCGGCCTGGCCGGCGGTCCGCTCGGCCGCCCTGGTCGCGGTCCACGTCCTGATCCAGGACCAGGAGCGGGTGGCCCGCACCTTCGCGACCCGGGCCATCGACCGCTTCGCGGCCCACGCGGCCGACGGCGGCTCCTGGCACGAGGGCCTCGGCGGCGTCCCGGTCCTGGACGGCGTCCTGGCGGTCCTCATCTGCCGGGTGACGAACCAGGTGGCGGCGGGCGATCACGTGATCGTCATCGCGTCGCCGGTCCAGGCCGAGCACCACGACGACGCCACGGCGACCCCGCTCGTCTACCACAACGGCGCCTACACGGCGCTGGACCGGATCGGCCCCTGAAGCTTCAGGCGCATCGCCGGGCCGTGCTGGAGCTCGAAGCCCAGCCGGGTGTACACCGGGAGGCCGTCGTCCGAGGCGCGGAGGTTCACCACCGCGACGTCGTTGGCGGCGAACCAGTCCAGCAGCGCCCGCATGCACGCCGTCGAGAAGCCCCGGCGGCGGTAGTCCGGGTCCGTCGCCACGTTGAACACGTACCCGGCCAGGCCGTTCGGGTTGGCCGGCGAGCCCAGCCGCTCCTCGAAGACGCCCACGGCGCAGGCCGCCAGCCCCGCCGCCGACGGCCGGTCGACGACGAAGGCCGCCATCGACGCGCCCGCCTGGGGCAGGCGGCGGCGCAGCGACGCGACCGCGACGTCGGACCACTCGCCGAGCGCGGGAGCGGCACCGTCCACGGCCGCCATCATCACCGTCCGCAGCCGGACCAGTTCCTCCGCGTCGTGCGCGTCTGCCCGCCGTACCACCACATCCGAGGTCACGCCGTGAACCTAGCGGCGGCCGATCACCCCGTCAGGCGATTTACGCCAGCCGGTAGAAGCGCCAGAAGTCGTGCTCGATCGGCAGGGTCTCGCACGACGCGAAGCC
>NZ_JBEXCY010000266.1:0-14473 GCF_040605515.1 Dactylosporangium sp. NPDC005572
GGTGCCGATCGTCGCGTGGACGAGCTGGACCACCAGCCGCAGCGGCCCGGCGGAGTCGTTGACCGCGCGCACGGTGAGCGCGGTGCCGCCGACCGCGGGCGGATCGTCCGCCTCGACCGGCAGGTGCGGCAGCGCGTGGCCGGTCACCGCGGCGAACCGGGCGGTGTCGACGGCCAGCACCGGCGGCACGGCGTCGCGGTCGAGGGCGACCGCCATCGCATCCTTCCCGCCGGGGTCGGCCGCGCGGACCGCCGACAGCAGCACCCGCTGGTTGGCCGCCCGCACGGTGAGCACCCGGTCGGCGCCGAGTTCGGCGGCGGTCCGCTCGGCCCGTTCCCGGCCGGCGGCGGCGTACCCGGACGCGGCCAGCCCGAGCAGCGCCACCGCGACCGCGACGAGCGCGAAGATCCGGTCGATGCCCGGCCGCCGGTGGTACTGCAGCGCCGCCATCGCCAGCGGCAGCCGCCCGGTGCGCAGGGCGGCGCGGCCGGTCTGGCCGGCGAGCGCGGTGACCAGGCGGGCGAGCAGCCCGGCCACGGCGAGCGCGGCGAGCACGGGCGCGACCAGCCCGACGCCCTGCACGCTGCCGGACCGCGCCTGCGTGAGGGCCGCGGCGGCCAGCGCGACGAGCAGCACGTCGAGGAGCGCCCCGGTCCACCGGCGGGCGGGCCCGGCCGAGCGCCGCAGGAGCTCCGCGACGGGTGTTCGCAGCAGTGGTACCTCCACGAGCACGAGCACGACCAGCCCCGCCACGGCGGCGATGCCCGCGGCGGCGGCCGACGCCGGCAGCTGTCCGGGGCCTCCCGCTGCTCCGGCGGTGGCGGACGGGCCGGCCGCGAGCCGGGCGACGGCCCAGCCGAGCAGCAGCCCGGCCGGCAGGGCGACCGCGACCGGCAGCAGGTGCTGCCACAGCACCAGCCGCAGCATCCGCCGCCGGGTGCTGCCGCGCAGCTTCAGCAGCGCGACGTCGGGCCGGCGGTCCTGCGCGGTGTGCCGGCCGACGATGCCGAGCGCGAGCAGGCACAGGGTGAGCGCCTCGACCCACCCGGCGAGCACGCCGTCGCGGGTCGCGGCCCGGTCCGCCGCGACGCGGTCGAGCAGCTCGTCGCCGGGCGCCTCGGTGTCGAACCCGGCCTCCCGCAGGGCGGTGTTGACGACGCCGAGGCGATCGATGAGGCTCGTCGGCACCGGCACCGTGTAGACGGCGGTCGGCCCGTCCAGCACGTCGCCCGCGAACGTCTCCACCGGGACGAACACCGGGTCGAGGGTCTCCTCGCCCGCGACGATGTGGCCCGGCCCGAACAGCGGGTCGGCCCACCAGGTGCCACCGGGGTCCTGTCGTTCATAGATGGCGGTGACTTTCAGGTGTACCTTGGGCGCGCCCGGCTGGCTGCGCAGGACGAGCTCGTCGCCGGCCCGCACGCCGAGGGTGTTCGCGGCGTGGGTGCTGAGGGCGGCCTCGCCGGGGCGGGCCGGGCAGTCGCCGTCGAGGCGCAGGTGCGGGCAGGCGCCGTCGCGATACGCGACGGGGACCTTCCGGCCGAACCCGCCGGTGTCGGAGGTGAGCGCCTGCGTCATCCCGAGGACCGCCGCAGTCGTGCCGCCTGGGTCGGCGGTGGTCGCGCCGTCCGTGGTCGCGGCGGCCGTCAGCAGGGCCTCGACCTCGCGGCGGAAGGCGGTGAGCGCCGCGGCCGGGTCGTCGCCGGTCGGGGCGGCCCGGTGCACCGACAGCAGCCGCTGCGCCGGCGGCGCCTCGGCGAGGTCGGCCGCCGCGACCCGGCTCCCGGCCGCCGCCGTGTACAGCGGCCCGGCGGCGGCCACCGCGCACAGCAGCACGGTGAGCACCAGGACCGCCAGCCCCTGCGCCCGCCGCCGCAGCAGCGCGCCGAACACGAGTCGAAGCACGTCGCCTCCCCGTCCGACCGTCGAGCTTCGTCGATCCGGGTAGGCTACCCCTATTTCGGGACCCGTAAAAAGACTGCCCGCAGGTTGGGCCTCAGGCCTGACGGCGGCCGCGGCGGGCCGCCCAGACGACCAGCACGGCGCAGACGGCGGTCAGGGCCAGGGTCGCGAGCGTGACGGCGTTCTCGAAGGTGTGGGTGGCGGCCGCGCTGCCGCCGATGTCCGACAGTGAGCCGGTGAGCGCGGCCGCGACGATGGTGCCGGCGACGGCCAGGCCGACGCTGCTGGCGACCTCCTGGCTGGTGTCGCTGAGGGCGGCGCCGGTGGCGGTCTGGTCCTCCGGGAGGCCGCGCACGACGGTGACACCCGCGATGGTCAGCACGACGCGCATGCCGGCGGCGGTGAGCGCGAGGGCGACGGCGATCCAGACGTAGCCGTAGCGGCCGAGCAGGCCGTAGACGAGCAGGCCCGCGACGACCGCGGACCCGCCCACGACGGCGGCGCGGTGCGTGCCGAGCCGCTCCACGATGCGCTCCACGAACGGCCCGATCGCGAGCATGACGACGACCTGCGGCAGGTTGCCGAGCGCGGCCGCGGCCGGCGACCATCCCCAGGCGAGCTGCAGCTGGAGCGAGACGGTGAAGGCGATGGCGGCCATCCCGAGACCCACCGCGGCGCTGAAGGCGAGGCTGGACGCGACCGCGGGGCGCTTCACCAGGGCGAAGTCGAACATCGGGTGCGCGGTGCGCCGCTCCCGCACGACGAAGCCGACGGCGCAGGCGAGGCTGCCGGCCCCGACCAGCCATGGTGTGGCGTGGCTCCATCCGCCCTCGACGACGAGGGTGGCCGTCCAGAGCGCGAGCATGATCGTGGCCGTGCCGAGCAGGGCGCCGGCCAGGTCGAGCGGCGCGCGGTTGCGCTGCGCCGGGTCGTCGGCCGGGACGCCGGAGCGGATGCACAGCAGCGCGAGCACCGCGATGGGCACGTTCATCACCAGCAGCGCCTGCCACGGCAGCACCTGCAGGACCAGGCCGCCCACGGTCGGTCCGACCGCCAGGCCGACGAGTCCCACCGTGGAGATCAGCGAGGTCGCCCGCAACAGCAGGTTCTCCGCGTCGAACAGGCGGAAGCACAGCGCCATGGTGCCGGGCGCGGTCATGGCGGCGGTGATGCCGATCGCGGCCCGCACGGCGATGAGCTCGCCCGGCGTCCGCACTGTCAGGACGGCGAGGTTGGCCAGCGCGAACAGGCTCAGCCCGATCAGCATCATCCGGCGGGTGCCGTACCGGTCGGCGATCGCCCCGAACGCCATCATCAGGCCGCCGAACAGTAGCGAGTACCCCGTGGTGATCCACTGCAGGTCCGCCGCCGAGGCGCGCAGGTCGCGCGCGATGGTCGGCAGCGCCACGTTCAGCACCGAGTTGTCGAGCATCTCCACCAGGAAGACGACGGACAGCCCGAGGATCGCGGGCCACACGGCCCGCAGCGAGGCGGCGCGCGCCGGTACGGGCGCGGCCAGGACGTCGGCACTCATGGGATACCCCCTCTGTGGCAAACCGGTCATATCTCTGGAACAGTGTTCCAGTCCTCCCTACTTTGGAACGCTGTTCCAGTCATGTCAAGATGGGGGCATGGCAAGTAGGGCGCGTCACACCGGGCGCCGCGAGGAGGCGCTGTCGCGGGATCGCATCGTGGCCGCCGCCGTCGAGCTGCTCGACGTCGCCGGCGAGGGCGGGCTGAGCTTCCGGGCGCTCAGCGCACAGCTGCGGACCGGCCCCGGCGCGATCTACTGGCACGTGGCGAACAAGGACGAGCTGCTCGCCGCGGCCACCGACGCCGTACTCGCCGCCGCGCTGGCGGCCGACCCCGCCGGCGAGACGCCGGAGCACGCGATCCGGGTGGTCGCGCTCGGCGTGTTCGACGCGATCGACGAGCACCCCTGGGTCGGCGCACAGCTGGCCCGGCTCGCGTCGCAGTCGTCGGTGCTCCAGGTCTTCGAGCGCATCGGGCGGCAGGTGCAGGCCCTCGGCGTGCCGGCCGCCGGCCAGTTCGACGCGGCGTCGGCGCTGCTGAACTACGTCCTCGGCGTCGCCGGGCAGAACGCCGCGAACGCCCGCTCGCAGGCGCCGGGCACCAGCCGGGCCGACGTCCTCGGGGCCGAGTCGGCCCTGTGGGCGAGCCTCGACCCGGCCGCGTACCCGTTCATCCACACCGTCGCCGGCCAACTGCGCGACCACGACGACCGCGCCCAGTTCCTCGCCGGCGTCGACCTCATCGTCGCCGGCATGCGGACCGTCCGGTGACGGCGCACCCGGAGCTCACGCCGTGGAGCGACGACCGGCTCGCGCTCGGCGAAGGGGCCCGGTGGTCCTGCTCGGTCAGGGGATGAAACGGACCTCGGGGAAGGCCGGGCTCGGCCCTTCGAGCAGGCGCTGCCGCCGGTGGCGCAGGTGCCGGTCGAAGAAGGCGAGCGGGTAGGCCTGCTGGATCCGCACCGCCCGGGCCGGGTCGAGGGTGCCGATCCAGCCGGCGACGTCCTCGTCGCTCATCCCGGCGATCCGGGCCAGCTGCGGGATGAGCCACTGGTGGTCGCAGTACGCCCCGTGGCGCGCGCCGTCAGCCTGCACGTTGAGACGCCAGCCGTGCAGGCGCGTCCAGAACTCCTCGACGCTCGGCTCGGCGGCCCGGCTGAAGGCCGCGGTCATGAGCATGAACGGCCGGTCGAGGTCGGCGGGCGGCGGCCCGGACTGCATCGGGCCGTCGAAGCCGAGCCCGGCCCGCACGCGCCGGTCCTCGTTCATGACGAGGGCGGTCGCGGTGGCGCCTTTCGACCAGCCGAACATGCCGATGCGCCGCAGGTCGAGCGCGGCGCCCAGGCGGGCCGGCAGCGGGCGGCGCCCGGCGTCGGGGTTGCGGCCGGCGGCGAGGTCCTCGACGCGGTCGAGGACGAAGCGGATGTCGCGGGCGTGGTCCCACGGCGTGACGGGCAGGTCGTCGTCCGGGATCCGCAGCCGGCCGCCGGGGAGCTCGACGTACGCGTCGGCGTGATCCACGGTGACCACGACGTAGCCGTGGCTGGCCAACTCCTGGACCACGACCGTGGTCTCGGAGCGGTGGCCGCCGGCGCCGTGGGAGAACACGATCACGGGCAGCCGGTCGGGTGTCCGCAGCACCGGGGCGCCGTCGTGGCCGGCCGTCCAGGGTGCCGCCGCGGCGTCGGCGGCGAACCCGTTGGCCACGAGCAGCGCGCTCAGCGGCGCCGCGGTCATCCACGGCGCCACCGGATGACGCTCGGCGCCGCGGGCGGCGGGGTACCAGAGGCTGACCATCAGTTCCGGGCGGGATGCGCCGACGAGGTGCAGCGAAACGGTGCCGACCCGATGCGGCCCGGTGGGCGGGGGCAGCGTCAGCCGGGCCGGGGCCGCCGCCCACCCGCGGCCGGCGCCGAGTGGCACGGCGACCCCGGTGGCGAGCGCGGCCGCGAGCAGGTGCCGGCGGGTCAGTGCGGCGGTCATCGGTCCTCCGGGGTGTCGGTGGGCTCGGCCGGGGTGTCGGTGGTCTCGACGCGGGCGATGAGCAGCTTGAGCCGCGCGATCTCCTCGGCGAGCGCGGTGCCGCCGGTGGCGGTGAGGGTGACCCAGGTGCGGCCGCGCTTGCCGGCGTAGCCCTTCTCGACCTCGATCAGCCCGGCCGCCTCCAGCACGCTCAGGTGCTTGGAGAGGTTCCCTGCGGTCAGGTCCAGCTGCGTGCGCAGGTAGCCGAACTCCGCCCGGCGGGCCTCGTGCGCGATGGTGAGGATCCCCAGCCGGACCCGCTGGTGCACCACCTCGTCCAGCCCGTTGGCCGGGTGGTCCGGGGTCCCGTCCTCGGCGGTCATCGGCGTCGCCGCCCGGCCAGCGCGAAGCCGATCGCGCCCAGCAGCAGTACGGCGCCGTTGATGAACTGCTGCGGCAGGAACATCGTGCGGTCCTGGCCGTTCCAGTGCCAGCCGAAGTCGATCGGCACCAGCGCCACCGCCAGGTACGCGAGGGTGAACACCAGCAGCCCGAGGTTGCGCTCCAGCCGGGCCAGCACCAGCAGCGCCACCCCGATCGTGCCCCACGGCGCGATCAGCCGGTCCAGCACCAGCACCCACTCCGGGAAGCGCTGGGGGTGGTCCGGGAAGTACAGGCGCGCCGCCACCCACGCGGCGGTGAACAGGACGGTCAGCGCGACGCCGGTGATCGCGTACGGCAGCACCCGGGCGCCCAGCCCCCGTGACCGGGCGACGCGGACGTAGCAGACGGCGATCGCCGTGTACGCCAGCAGCAGCGCCACCGGCCAGTAGTACAGCACCCCTTGGCGCGAGAACTCGCACATGTGGGTGTCGGCGCCGTCCACGCAGCGCAGGACGAGGAAGTACCAGTCGAACGGGATCCCGACGAACGTCACCGCGGCCAGGACCAGCAGCGCGAACCAGGTCACCCGCTGGTCGACCCGCACCCGGCGGGCGAGGTTGCGCACCTCCGACAGCAGCCGGCGGGGATCGCCGCCGGTGGGCACCGAATCAGTGGTCATGCCAATAGGTTTCCACAGCAAACCGATTTCCGCTAGTGCCAACAGTTGGCCGGGTCGTAGGCTGGCACGCATGCTGCCCTGGTCCGCCGAGCTCGCCGGCCGGTTCGAGCACCACGTCGTCGACAGCGCCGTCCTGCGGGGCAACCCGCTCGGCGACCCGCACGAGCGGCCGGTGTACGTGCAGCTGCCGCCCGGGTACGACGACGAGCCTGCGCGGCGGTACCCGGCCGTGTTCGTGCTGCAGGGGTACACCGGTCACCTCGCGATGTGGTGGAACCGGTCCCCGTTCCGCCAGCCGTACCCGGAGCTGGCCGACGCCGCCTTCGCCCGCGGCGAGGCCGAGCCGATGATCATCGTGTACGTCGACGCCTGGACGGCCTACGGCGGCAGCCAGTTCCTCGACTCGCCGGCGACCGGCCGGTACCACACCTACCTCTGCGACGAGGTCGTGCCGTGGGTCGACGCCCGCTACCGCACGCTGGCCGACCGCGACCACCGCGCCGTGAGCGGCAAGTCGAGCGGCGGCTACGGCGCGATGGTGACGGCGATGCTGCGCCCGGACCTCTTCGGCGCCTTCGCCACCCACGCCGGCGACGCTCTGTTCGACGTGTGCCACCGCGCCTCGTTCCCGCTCGTGGCCCGCAGGCTGCGCGACGAGCACGACGGCTCCTACGAGGCCTTCCTCGCCGCGTTCCGCTCGCGGACGCTGCCACCGTCGAACGACGACGTCGAGCTGCTGGAGGTGTACGGCTACGCGGCCGCCTACTCCGCCGACGAGGACGGCACGGTCCACCTGCCGTTCGACGCGAACGGCGCGGTGATCCCCGCGGTGTGGGAGCGCTGGCTGTCCCGGGACCCCGTCGTCATGGCCTCGCTGCCGCAGTACCACGGGGCGCTGCGGTCGATGCGGGCGATCTGGATCGACGCCGGCAACCGCGACGAGTACTACCTCGACTTCGGCGCGGCGGCCTTCCGTGACGCGGTGCTCGGCGGCGGCGTCCCTCCGGAGCTGGTCCACTTCGAGCTGTTCCCGGCCGGCCACGGCGGCATCGAGTACCGCTACCCGCTGGCGCTGGCCTGGCTCTCCCACCGCCTCACGGCGTGAGCTTCGCTACACTGCGCGGCCATGCAGTCCGTCCTCGACCAGCTCGACGCCGCGGCCGAGGGCTTCGACTTCCCGATGCTGGACAACGGGTACTACTACGCGGTCGACGCCCGGCTCCACGCGTACGGCGACGCGCGGCGGTGGGCGCTGATCGTCGAGGCGGTGGGCTACTCGCCGCGGGCCGGGAACCTCACTGACGTACTCCACGTCTTCGGCAACTGCCTGACCGTGGGTGATCCCGGCTGCGAAGGCGGCGACTTCCTCAACCGGATCGACAACTGGGACGAGGTCGAGGATCCGGACGAGCCCGAGATGTACCGAGGAGGTCCGCTCGTGGTCCGCGGTCGGCCGGTGGTGGTAGCCGCCGGGCCGGGCGAAGAACTGGTCGACGTGCTGCGCCGCCTGGTGCCGGAGCACCGGGAGCTGCTCCTGGCCGACGAGACGGAGCTGCGGCGCCGCATCCCGCCGGACCTCCCGGAGCTCCTGCGGCTCGATGAGTGGCACCATCCCGACCTCGCCGGCAGCACGCGGCCCAGCGAGTCGCCGACCTTCCGTCAGCTCGCCGAGGTGCTGACGACGGGCGACCTGACGCGGTACGCGCCGACCGCACCGCCCAACACGCACTGGTCCAACTGGCCGGAGTCCGGGAGCCTCTGAGGCCGCTGCGGAAGGCAAGCGCCCTCGCATCTTCGAGATGTTACGTGACTCATATTGTACGGATCTCAAAGCCAAGATACTTTGAAACTCGTACGATATGAGAACGAGAGGGGTTCCGTCATGATCCTGATCACCGGTGCCACCGGGGTCGTCGGCCGGGAAACCGTCCGGCTCCTGGCCGAGCAGGGAGCGAAGGTCGCCGCCGTCACCCGCGACCCGCACGCCGACCTCCCCGCGGGCGCCAGGCCGGTCCACCCCGCCGAGGTCGCCACCCTCGACGGGGTCGAGGCGATCCTGCTCAGCCCGCGCGCCGCCGGCGCCACGGCCGCCGGCCTCCTGACCCGCGCCCGCGAAGCCGGCACCAGCCGGGTCGTCGTGCTGTCCGCGGTGACGGTGCCGTACCCGGCCGGGCTCCCCCGCTTCCGGGAGCAGTTCCAGGCGGTCGAGGACCTCGCCACGGGGTCCGGCCTGGACTGCACGATCCTGCGCTGCGCCGACTTCGCCGCCAACACCCTCGCCTGGGCCGGGCAGGTCCGGGCGACCGGAACCGTGCGGGGGGCGTACCCCGGGGCGCGGACCTCGACCATCGACGAGCGCGACATCGCCGCGGTGGCCGCCCTCGCCCTGACCGGCGCTGCGCACGCCGGCCAGACGTACCTGCTGACCGGTGAGCAGTCGCTCAGCCAGGCGGAGAAGGTCGCCGCGCTCGGCGCGGCGCTCGACCGGCCGCTGACGTTCGTCGAGGCCGCACCGGACGAGATCCGCCGCGGCATGCTCGCCGCCGGCCTGCCCGACGAGGTGCCCGACCGGCTGCTCGGCTCGCTGGCCGACTACGCGCGCGAGCCCGGACCCACCAGCGACACGGTGCGCCGGCTGCTGGGCCGCCCGGCCCGCACGTACGCCACCTGGGCCCACGACCACCGCGCCGCCTTCACCACAGCAGCACACCGCTGAGGCTCGCGCTTCCAGCGCGCCCGGTGACCGGGTCAGAGCACTGAAAGCACGCGGCCGAGCTGGCGGCGTGACTCGACGCCGAGTTTTCGGAAGACCTTGCGGAGGTGGTAGTCGACCGTGCTCGTGCTGATGAACAGCCGTTCGGCGATCTGCGGGTTGGTGAGGCCGTCGCGGGCCAGCGCGGCGATGGCGGCCTCCTGCGGGGTGAGCCGGCTGGTCGCGTCGGGCCGGCGGCCGGCGGTCTCGCCGGTGGCCAGCAGCTCCTGGCGGGCGCGCTCGGCGAACGCCGCCGCGCCCATGTCCTCGAACCGGGTCAGGGCGGTGCGCAGCGCCTCCCGGGCGTCCTTGCGGCGCCGCCGGCGGCGCAGCCACTCGCCGTAGAGCAGGTACGTGCGGGCGACGTCGCCGCTCGCCGCGGTGCCCTCCAGGGTCGTGAGCGCGGAGCGGTACAGCGCCTCCGCCTCCTCGTCCGGCGCGAGGAGCGCCCGGGACCGGTCGAGCAGCCCCAGGGCCCACGGGGTGCCGCCGGCCGTCGCCCGCTCGGTCAACAGGGCGAGGGCGCGCCCGGCAAGGTCCCGGTCGTCGGAGTAGGCGGCGGCCTCGACCAGGTCGGGCAGCACCCGGGAGTACGCCCCGCTGTAGTCCGGCTCGACGAGCTCGACGGCGGCGGCGGCCGCGGCGGCGTAGTTGCCGAGGCCCATTTCGAGCACGACCAGGCCGACGCGGCTGAGGCAGGCGCTGGCGCCCATGCCGAGCCACATCGCCGCCTGGTAGGCGCGTTCGATGCGGTCCCGGGCGTCGGCCGGCGCGCGCCAGCCGACCTGCTCGGGGCTGCGGTACACCTCCCACATGTGCGGCGTGTTGGCGACCGCGCTGCGCAGCTCGTGCACCTCGAGCAGCAGTTCGTCGGCCGTGTCGAGCCGGCCGAGCGTCGTCTCGTGCAGCGCGGACGCGAAGAGCACCGTCTCCAGCATGTGCAGCGCGCCGGTGCGCCGTGCCACAGCGGCGGCCCGGTGCAGCATGGCCTCGCGGACCCGGTCGTCCCAGAACCGGGTGGAGGCGGTGACCCCGGTGAGGTAGTGGGTGAGCAGCTCCTCGTCGGGCAGCTCCCCGTCGGCGAGCACCGTGCAGGACCGGTGCAGTGTGGGCACGGCGGCGTCCAGGCCGTCGACGATCAGCGTGCCGAACCCGTCGAGCAGCAGGTCGGCGAGGGTCGCCGGGCCGTCGGGCCGCGGCCGGTCCAGCGCCACCTGCGCGATCTGCCGCAGGTCCGTGCCGTCGGTGAGGTACTCGGACATCAGCGCCGCGTCCAGGGCGGTGAACAGCGCATCGCGCGCCCGGTCGGGGGTGTCGGACCGGAACGCCTCGTAGGCGGCGAGGCAGGTCGCGGCGACCTGCGCCGAGCCGCGCTCCCCGCCGAGCGCGACGATGGTGCGGGCCCGCAGCATGAGCCGGTTGCCCTGGTCGACGGCGCCGAGCAGGTCCGGCTCGATGGCGTCGAGCAGCATGCCGGCCTTCGTCGGCGCCCCGGCGGTGAAGGCAGCCTCGGCGGCGGCGAGCAGCCGCCCGGCGCGGGCGTGCTCGTCGGGGGTCAGTTCGGCGGCGCGGGTCAGGAACGTCGCCCGGGCGGCGTAGCCACCGCGGCCGGCGGCGCGGCCGGCCGCCAGTACCAGATCCGTCGCGACCTCCTCGTCCGGCTGCACCGCCGCCGACGCCCGGTGCCAGGCCCGGCGGTCGGCGTCCGTGGAGCGGGTCGTCGCCGCGGCGAGCGCCTGGTGCACCTGCCGCCGCTGGGAGCTCGTCGCGCCGCCGTACACGGCCGAGCGGACCAGCGGATGCCGGAACCGCACGTCCGTGTCGAGCACCACGAGCCGCAGCCGCTCGGCGGGGTCGGCCGCCTCGGGCCCGGCGCCGAACGCGGCCGCGGCCGCCGTGACGTAGCCGAGGTCGCCCTGGGGCTCGGCCGCGGCGACCAGCAGCCACCGCTGCGTCGGCTCCGGCAGCTGCCGCACCTGCCGCAGGTAGTGCGCCTCGAGGCGGTTGCCGACCGGCAACGGCTCGGGCAGCAGCAGCGCCCCGGCGAGCTGGCTGGCGCTCAGCGACGCGCCGAGGTCGGTGACGGCCAGCGGGTTGCCACGGGTCGCGGCGACGATCTGGCCGGCCACCCGGGTGTCGAGCGGCCCGCTGACGACCGACCGCAGCAGCTCCATGGCGTCCTCGCCGCCCAGCCCGTCCACGGTCAGGGCCGGCAGCCCGTCGAGCACGGCCATGTCGTCGGTGCCGGTCCGCACGGTGAACACCAGGCCGACACCCTCGGCGTGGACGCGGCGCGCCACGAACGCCAGCACGTTGAGCGACTCCGGGTCCAGCCACTGGATGTCGTCGACGCAGCACAGCACCGGCCCGTCGGCGGCGACGCCGGCGAGCAGCGACAACACCGCGAGACTGACCAGGAACCGGTCCGCGGCCGGCCCGCCGGACAGGCCGAACGCCACCGCCAGCGCCTCACGCTGCGTGGCCGGGAGCGCGTCGAGGTCGCCGAGGTGGGCGACGAGCAGCCGATGCAGCGCGGCGAACGGGAACTCCGCCTCGGCCTCGACCCCGGCGACCCGCAGCACCCGCAGGTCGGCGGCCGTGTCGGCCACCGCGTCGAGCAGCGCCGTCTTGCCGATCCCGGCCTCGCCGCGCAGAACCATGACCCGGCTCATCCCGCCGCGCAGGTCCTCGACCAGCGCGTCCAGCGTCGCCCGCTCCGCATCCCGCCCCACCAGCACTGCTGCAGCCTACGAACCGCGCACCGCGGACTACGCACCCACCCCGGGACGACTACGCGGATCCACGGACGCGATCGCCGGTTCGGCGGTCCTACCGTGGCGGCGATGACCGGACTGGACGAACAGCAGCATGCGGTGCACGGCCGCGCGGCCGAGCTGGCCGCGGTCGAGGCGCTGCTGGCCGGCGCGCGCGCCGGCCGGGGCGCGGCGCTGGTGGTGCGTGGGCACGCCGGCATCGGCAAGACCACCCTGCTGGCCGCGGCCCACCGGTCCGCGGCCGAAGCCGGTATGGCGGTGCTCACCATGAACGGCGCCGAGGCGGAGGCCACGCTGCCGTTCGCGGGCCTGCACCAGCTCCTGACACCCCTGCCGAACCACCTGCCGACGCTGACGCCGCGGCTGCAGCGCACGCTGCGGGCCGCGTTCGGGCAGGACGACACCCGTCCCGACCTGTTCACGGTCGGCCTGGCCGTGCTGGAGCTGCTCGGTGACCGCGCGGCCGGCGCGCCGCTGCTCATCCTGGCCGAGGACGCGCACTGGCTGGACCCGGAGACCCTCGACGTGCTGGTGTTCGTGGCGCGGCGGCTGGCCGCGGAGCCGATCGCCGTGATGATGGCGGTCCGGGCCCAGCACACGCACGTCCTCACCGGCACCGGCCTCGGCCAGCTGCCGGTCGAGGAGCTCGACGACGACGCGGCCCGGCGGGTGCTGGCCGACCACACCCCCGACCTGGCGCCCGGCCTGCGCGAACGGGTCCTGGCCGAGGCGGCCGGCAACCCCCTGGCCCTGGTCGAGCTGCCCCGGCTGGTCAGCACCGCGCTCCCCGGCGACCTGCTGCCGCTCAACGAGCGCCTGGAGAGCGCCTTCGCCGACCGGTTCGCGCAGCTGCCGGAGGCGGCCCGGGCGATCGTGGCCGCGTTCTCCGCCGACACCGGCTGCACGCTGCAGTCCCTGTTGGCGGCCGCCCGGGCGCTGACCGGGGAGGCCGTCACGGTGTCCGCGGTCCAGCCCGCGATCGACGCCGGCCTGGTGCGGATCCAGGCCCAGCGGCTGCGGTTCCGCCACCCGCTCGTCCGCTCCGCGGTGTACCGCTCGGTCAGCGACTTCGACCGGCTGACGATCCACTCCGCGCTCGCCGAGGCGCTCGCCGGCGACCCCGACCGGCGGGCCTGGCACCGCAGCGCCGCCACGCTCGGCCCCGACGACGACGTCAGCGCCGAACTGGAGGCCGCCGCCGCACGGGCGCTGGAGCGCGGCGCGCTCGGCGTTGCCGTCACCGACCTCGACCGGGCCGCCGAGCTGACCGGCGACCCGTCCCGCCGCTCGTCGCTGCTGCTGCAGGCCGCGGAGCTGGCGTCGCAGCTGCACGACCGGCGGGTGGCCGCCCAGCTCGTCGCCAAGGCGGACCCGGCGCAGGGCGACGCCGCCGACCGGGCCCGGCTCGCGCTGGTCCGCGACATCGTCGAGCCCGGCGACGTGCGCGACGCCGGCCGGATCGACCAGCTGTGCGACCTCGCCCTCGAACTGCACGCCGCCGGCGCCACCGCCCTTGCCGCCGCGCTGTGCTGGCGGGCCGCGTCGCGGGTCTGGTGGGCCGGCCTGCCGGCGGACGTGGGCGGGCGGATCACCGCCGTGCTGGCCAAGCTCGGCCTGGCCGACGACGACCCGGCGGCCCTGGCGATCGCCGCATACGCCCAGCCGGACGTGCTCGGCGCCGGCGTACTGCGGCGGCTGCCGACCCTGGTCCCGGACCGCGCCGACGTCGACGGCATGCGGTTCCTCGGCGGTGCGGCGCTGATCCTGGGCGACTTCGTCACCGCGTCGTCGTTCATGGGTACCGCCGCGGCCGGCTACCGGGCGCAGGGCCGGGCCGCGCTGCTCGCCCGCACGCTGTCGTCCACCGGCTTCATCCGCCTCTGGCTGGGGCGGTGGCCGGCGGTCCGGGCCGACCTGGACGAGGCCGAGGCCCTCGCCGAGGAGACCGGCGACCACTTCTGGGTCATTGCCGCCCGGGCCAGCCAGGCGCTGCACGAGGCGATGCGCGGCAACCACGAGGCCGCGTTCCGCCTCGCCGACGGTGTGCTCGCCAGCCCGCTGGCCGTCGGGGTGCGGTTCGCCGCCGAGGCCGCCCAGCACGCCCGGGGCGTGGCCGCCAACGCGGCGGGGCGCCACGACGAGGCCCTCGACATCCTCATCCGGGTGTTCGACCCCGCCGACGCCACGTTCCACCTTGACATGTCGGGCTGGGCGCTGCCCGACCTCGCCGACGCGGCGGTGCGCGCCGGGCGGCCGGACGACGTGCGGGCGATCGTCGCCCGGGCCGGGGAACGCGCGGCCCGCTTCCCGTCCCCGGCGCTGCACCGCTCCCTGGCCTACGCGGTCGCTGTGCTCGCCCCCGACGACGAGGCCGGCGCCGCGTACGAGCGGGCGCTCGGCATGGACCTCGCCGACTGGCCGGTGCACCGGGCCCGGCTGCAGCTGGCCCGGTTGTCGGTGTTCCGCGGCGGGTTCTCGCTCGACGGCG
>NZ_JBEXCY010000267.1:0-14443 GCF_040605515.1 Dactylosporangium sp. NPDC005572
GACCCGGATCGCGAGGACGATGGCCACCACCAGCACGCCGATCAGCAGCAGGGCGTAGTGCTCGACGGCCCGGTCGGTGTCGCCCGCGTCGCCGTACAGCACGGCCAGGTTCACCAGGTCGGTCACGGTCGGCGGGGCCAGGGGCGTCCGGCGGCGGTCGATGGCCAGCGCGGCGCGCGCCCACCGGATCGCCACGTCGGGCGCGCCCCGCTCGCGGGCGATCGCGGCGAGGGTGCCGTAGCTGTTCGCGGTGTTGTCGGAGCGGGGTGCGACGCGCAGCGAGATGTCCAGCGCCCGCCGGGTCAGGTCACGCGCGGTGTCGAGGTCGTGGTCGGCGAGGGCCAGCGCGGCGAGGTTGTTGAGGTCGCGGACGGTCTCCAGCGACTGCGGCGCCACGGCCTCGTCGATCCGCAGCGCCTCGGTGAAGCCGCGCCGCGCCTCCTCCAGGCGCCCGGCCTGCCGGTCCAGCTCGGCGAGGTTGGTCAGCCGCACCGCCGTGCGCTGTGAGCGCGGCGCGACCCGCCGGCTGATCTCCACGGCCCGGACCAGGTAGGCGCGGCACCGGTCGACGTCGCCGCGCTCCCGGTAGACGCGGGCGATGTTGTTGAGGTCGGCGGCGGTCTCCGCGCCGTCGGGCGCGATCCGCTGGTCGATGTCCAGCGCCCGCAGGTAGTGCCGCAGCGCCTCGTCGAGGTTGCCGGTCAGCCGGTGCACGTAGCCGACGTTGACCAGCTCCCGCGCGGTCTCGAACGAGCCGGGGTCGTGCGCCTCGTGGAAGGCGAGGGCCGCCTCGTAGTGCTCACGCGCATCCTCGAGGTCGCCGTACTCGATGAGCACGGAGCCGATGAGGCTGCGGTCGGTTGCCGCCGCGGCGGGGTCGACCCGCTCGTCGATCTCCAGCGCCCGCCGGAAGAACGCGAGCGCGTGGTCGAGCCCGCCGAGGGCGAGCAGCGCGGTGCCGATGTTGCTGAGGTAGCTGCCGATCGCGTCGGGCGGCGGTTCGATCCGCCCGGCGATCTCCAGCGCTTCCCGGTACCACCGCAGCGCCGCCCGCTGGTCCCCGCGCGCCCGCGCGACGGCCCCGAGGTTGTTGACGAACTTCGCCTCGTCGGTCCCCCCGGGCTCCCGCTCACGACTCAACCGCAGCGCCGCGCTGAAGTGGTGCTCGGCGTCGTCGAGCCACGACTGCCCGAGCGTGAGCACACCGAGCATGTCGTGCAGATAGACCACGAACCGGATGTGGTCGTCGGTCCCCTCGGCCGCACAGGCCCGCTCGGCGGGCGGCAGCGCGGCGCGGTAGCACTCGATGGCGGCCCGGTCGTCATGCCGGTCGGCGAGCGCCCTGCCCTCCCGCGCGTGCGCGACAGCGGTGGCCAGGTCGTCCTCGGACTCCGCCACGGCCGAACCGTAACCCGCACCGCCCGGCGGGACAATCACCCATCCGACCGTGCGACGGGAGTTGAGCGCCTCACGCCGCGGATTGCCTCGTCGCGGACACCACCAGCGTGTACTCGGCGTCCACCACGAAGCTACCCGACTCACCGTGGATGCGGACGGTGTGCTCGCCGGCGCTGGGTGGGTTGATCCGCGCCCACAGGCCGCAGCCGATGCCGCGTGTCCTCCCGGAGGTTTCGGTCACCGGGTTGCCCTGCCGAGTGATGAACGTGATGGGTTCGCCGTCGATGCGGTCCAGGGACAGCGCCGTGCCGTCAACCTCGATCGTGCCGGTCGCGTCCGCCATGAAGGCGGTGCAGGCAGCTTGGTCACCGCCGACGAAGTCGATCGCCGGGGCCACGAGTGCCACGCCGAGCGGGACCGTGCAACGCCGCTGCGCCGAGCCGCCGAACGTGCCGGCAAGGAACCAGACGTCATCGGGCTGATTGCGGTCGCAGTCCTCGCCCGTACCGTCGGAGACCGGGTTGGTGCCGAGGGGTTCGGCTGCGGCCCACTCCCACCAACGAGCCTGGATCGAGCGCTGCGTCGACGCCGCCACGCTCGGAGCGCCGTCAGCTCCAGCCGGACCGTTGCACCCGGCGAGGACAGCAGCACACGTGGCCAGCACGGCGATCCGACGAACCATGATCCGGCACGATAGCGGACGGACCTGCCGTCGGTCCGCCCCGGTGCTCCACGGTCACGGAGTCTCGACCGGATATCCGATCAGAGCGACATCGTTGCCCAGCTCCTCTATCGTCGCGCTGGGGTTCAGTGCCCGCACCACGGTATCGGTGAGCGGACGATGCGCGACGATGTGCTCGACCGCGGCACGGTCGACCTCGATCTCGTAGTAGTCCGCGGCGAACTCGGCGTATCGGTCGACGATGTCGTCGAGCAGAATTCCGAGCATGCCGGACCCGTCGGGGTCGGTGTCGTACAGTCCACGTGACGGCGGGAAGACGATGTTCTCTCCGGTATGCCAGCGATCGTCACCGGCATGCCGCCAGAGCACCGCGGTGGCGAGGAACTGTCCCTCCTCGTCGCCGAACGCCGGCTCCTCGACCTGCGGACGAAACACCGGAGGGACTCCGTCGAGCAGACCCGGCCACAGCTCATGGTCCGGGTCGCGGTACGGCGTCATCGGAGACTCGTGGTCGAACACGCGGATGAAGGTGCCCTGTGCGGTGAACACGACGGCCCATTCGTCGCCGCTGCCGTTGCTCATCAGCGCCGCCTCGTCGTCACCCCACTGCCTGGTGTAGGCGTAGTACGGCTCACCACCGTCGATGATGCGCTCCAGCACCGCGAGCGCCTTGCAACGGTCACGCAGCACGTCGATCGGTGGCAGCCTCGCGGCGATGTCGTACACGGTCACCGAGCGACCCTACGCCGACGTTGCTGCCTCTGTACGGAGATCTTGGCGTCCGGATCCAGCCACGACGAGTGCGTTGCCGTGCGTCCTCAACTGTGACCCGCACTCGGCCTCGTCGAGTACGGTAGCTGCGCATTGCGATCTGGATGCCGGGGTGAGCTTGGAATCCGATGAACTCGATGGGAAGCGTGGCGTGTCGGACAGCAGCGTAAGGATCTCGATTGCGGGCAATACTGCGCTGCCGGCGCTTCAGGTGCTGCGGCAGAAGGGATATGCGGTCGCGTTGAGCTACGTGGGCGACGCCAACGGGACCACATCAAGCTCGTACACGGCGACCAGGGATGGACAGCTGTTCGCTGCCACAGCTCCCGAGGAGCTGCTCGGCCTGGTCGCGATGTGGGAGGTCCGTGGCAACGACTGGCGGCGGCTCACCGACAGCGAACGCGCCTGGCACGACGCCCTGCTTGAAGCGGCGCGGGTCTACGACTGCGACGGCAACGAAGTCGTGGACGGATGAGCTGATCAAGCCACGCCTTGATCCGATGGTCGACGCGCGCGGTTCACGAAGCACGGAGTGTGCCGCTGCGGGTGTGCGTTCCTACCGTTGGTGTCGGTGGCCGGCAGGGCCGTGCGCGGTCAGTCGCGTTCTTCGACGTTGGTTCGTCCTCGGCAGGCCTGCTCCAGACGGTCGGCCACCAGCCAGCATTCGTCGTCGGTGTTCCAGCCGAGGTTGCCCGCGTGTGAAGCGACCACCGGGTACTCCCCGTCGGCATCCGCCGGGGCGCGCATGTCGAACAGGTAGAAGACCCCGCCGCCGTTGAGCGCGAACGGCAGGGCCCCGGGCATGTACTCGGGAAGCTCGTACGCCAGCAGCATCGCCCGCACTCCGCCCGGGCCGTCGACCGGCAACAGCTGAAACCACCGCTCGCCGTTGCCGAAGACCCCGCCGTTCGACCACGACAACCAGGTGAGGTAGCTCGCCGGCGGCGGGCGGCCGGGCACCCGCCACCGCCGGGCGTCGATCGGCCGCCAGGCGGCGGACAGCGGGTCATGGGGCGGGAACGGGTTGCGCTGCCCGGCCGCGATGGCGGCGATCTCCTGCTCGGTCACCGGTTGGGCCACCTGGCGCACGAAATCCGTCAGCTGGCGCCGAGTAGCACCCGGCCGAGGCGCGCTGAACTCGAACAACGACGACCAACCCACAGAAAGGATCATGCCGCAGAACGGCCCCCGGCGCACGGCGCTCCGCTGCGCGCGCGTTACGGCTCGACAGCATATGGTCGAGCCGGTTGGAGGTACAGGGTTATGGCTGAGTATCCCCAGTTGTTGCACACCGTTCTCGACACCACCAGACCGCGACAACTCGCCGAGTTCTACCGGCAGCTGCTCGGGCTGCGGTACCGGCCCGGTGATGAACCGCCCGCAGACGGGTCGGCTGACGACGCGGACTGGCTCGTGCTCGTGGACTCCGCCGGAGCGCGAAGGCTCGCTTTCCAGCAGGTCGCTCACCTGCCCCGGACAACCTGGCCCCGGCATGACGTCCCGATGCAGCTGCACGTCGATTTCACGGTCTCCAGCCGGGCCGAGTTGCACCGGCAGCGTGAGCGGGCGGAGGCCCTGGGTGCAGAGCTCCTGCTCGACCGGACCGATGACCCCGACGAGCCGTTGTACGTATTCGCGGATCTCTCGGGCCACCCATTCTGCATGCTCGTTGCGTAGCGGGCACCCCCAACCATCCCCAAGCAGCCGCTGACGGCGCGTAGGCGCTGCTGTCAGCGGCTTGTCTCGGCATGCTACAGAAGGACGTGGTTGCCGACCCTCCGAAGTGGATGCCGGACCGGCCGCCGTCGAGCGGAGAGTTGGGGTATGACGCGGATGAGAGCAGTCGTGTACGACCGTTACGGGCCACCGGACGTGTTGCGGATCGAGAGCCTTCCCATGCCGTCACCCGCAGCCGGTCAGGTGCTCGTCAGGGTTGCGGCGACGTCGGTCAATCTCAGCGACTGGGAGACCCTGCGCGGCACACCGCTGTATTCGCGCATCGGTGGGCTGCGTGCGCCGGCACGCCGGACACTCGGCTCGGACATCGCCGGTTGGGTCGATGCGGTCGGCTCGGGTGTGACCCGGTTCCGGCCCGGTGACGAGGTGTACGGCGACAACCTCGCCCTCAAGGGCGGGTTCGCCGAGTACGCGATCGCTCCCGAGTCGGTGCTGGCGACGAAGCCCTCGGGGCTGACCTTCGTCGAGGCGTCGACCATCCCGCAGGCCGGTGCGATCGCCTGGCAAGGGACCGACGGCACCGAAGCCGGTCACCGGGTCCTGGTCAACGGTGCCGGTGGAGGTTCCGGCTCGTTCGCGATCCAACTCGCCAAGCGACTCGGTGCGCACGTGACCGGTGTCGACAACGCCGGCAAGCTCGACTTCATGCGATCACTCGGAGCGGACGAGGTGATCGACTACCGCAGCGAGGACTTCACCCGCCGCGGCCCGTACGACCTCATCCTCGACCTGGTGGCACACCGGTCGGTGTTCGCCTACCGCCGAGCACTGGCCCGCGGCGGCCGTTACAGGTGTGTCGGTGGATCGGTATCCGCGCTGCTGCGCGTCCTGACCCTCGGCTCACTGACCGGTCTGCTCACGCGTCGCCGGCTCAGTGTGCTCGCCGTCAAGGAGGGGCCGGCGCACTTCGAACCGGTGACCGAACGATGCGCAGCGGGTGACCTCAAGATTCACATCGACCACACCTTCACCCTCGACGAGGTACCCGCGGCGCTGGCCCGGGTGGGCGAGGGACACGCGCTGGGCAAGGTCGTCGTCAGCGTGAGCTGACCTTGATCTCTTTGTCGAGATGATTCAGGTGCGCGCTCATGGCTGCGTAGAGCGTGCGTTCATGCCGGTCTCGGGTGTCGGCGGATTGACGCGTGGTTGCTGAAGTCCTTTGTGGAGCGTGTCGGGCGGGCTCAGGTCGATCGGGTTGGGGCCGGTCAGCACGCCACCCTCTACGGGTAGGGTGTGTCCGGTGATCCATGCGGCGTCGTCGGAGCCGAGGAACGCGACCGCTGCCGCGATGTCCTCTGGTTCGCCGACGCGGCCGAGCGGGTACATTCCTTTGAGGTTCTCCAGTGCGTCCGGCTGAGAGTCCCAATTGGGTGTCCGGATGGTGCCTGGGGCGACTACGTTGAAGCGCACGCCGAGCGGACCGTACCGGGCGGCGTAGTTCCGCGACATCGCGATCTGGCCGGCTTTCGCCGCGGCGTACTCCACGTTGCCGAAGGCCGCGACGCCGTTTACCGAGCTGATCGTGACCACGTTGCCGCGAGTCTTCACCAGGTGCGGGATAGCCGCCTGAATGCAACGGGCGGCGCCGACGAGGGTGAAGTCGAGCTGACGGAGCCAGTCCTCGGCTGAAGTGTCCTCGGGCATCGAGGTGACGATGCAGCCGCCCGCGTTGTTCACCACCAGATCGAGCCGGCCAAACCGCCCGACCGCCGCGGCGACCGCGGCGTCGACGTCGGCGCGTGAGGTGACATCGACCTTGAGCCCGAGCGCGTGCTCCGCGCCGATCTCCTCGGCCAGCGCTGCGGCCGCGTCCTCCCGCAGGTCCGTGACGACCACCGCACCGCCCTCGGCGGCGACCCGCCGCACGACAGCCTGCCCGATGCCCTGTGCCGCCGCCGTGACGAGCGCGACCTTGCCCTCGAATCGCCGCATGATCTCTCCTCCGGAATCTCCGTGCCATTCTCCCCGCGATCGCCCCGTTCGACAGCGGCACGCGGCCGCGGGTGGCCGCGCGCGAAACGCTGACCGAGTACCTTGCACGGTCTTCGGCGCTGCTGTCAGCGTGAGCCGGGTACGACGAGTCCGGTCTCGTACGCGTACACGACGATCTGGGTGCGGTCGCGCAGGTCCAGCTTGATGAATACCCGGCTCACGTGGGTCTTCACCGTCTCGTCGCTGATCGCGAGCCGGGTGGCGATCTCGGCGTTGGACAGCCCCTCGGCGACCAGGCTCACGATCTCGGTCTCACGCGCGGTCAGCGTCCCCAGCTTCGCCGGGCGCACCACTCGCCGGGCCTGGGCGAACTGCCTGATCAGCCGGCGGGTCACCGACGGGGCCAGCAGTGCGTCGCCGGCCGCCACGACGCGAACGGCCGCGATGAGGTCGTCGGCGGTGAGGTCCTTGAGCAGGAAGCCGCTGGCGCCGGCGACGAGCGCATCGTAGACGTACTCGTCGAGGTCGAACGTGGTCAGCATGATGATCCTTGCCCAGTCGGCGCCGCTGGTGAGCTGCCGCGTCGCCTCGATGCCGTCGAGGCCGGGCATCCGGATGTCCATCAACACCACGTCGGGGCGCTCCCGCCGGCACACCTCGACGGCCTCCGCGCCGGTGGCCGCGTCGCCGACCACAGTGAGGTCCGGCTGCGTGTGCAGCATCGCCGCGAACCCGGTGCGCACGACCTGGTGGTCGTCGGCGATGACGACGCGGATCACCGCGGGCCGCCGGTCGGCAGGTCGGCCTCGACCAGGAAGCCGGTGGCGGTCGGGCCGGCGCGCAGGACGCCGCCGACGAGCGCGGCCCGCTCCCGCATGCCGAGCAGGCCGTGCCCCTCGCGGACGGCCGGGGCCGGTCCGCCGTCGTCCCGCACCGACAGCCACAGGCCGTCGCCGTGGCGCAGGACCACCGTGGCTGAGGCGCCGGGCGCGTGTCGCCGCACGTTCGTGAGGGCCTCCTGGATGATGCGGTACGCGCAGAGCTCGACCCCGGCCGGCACCGGGTGCACGACACCTTCGCGGCGCAGCGTCACCGGCATTCCGCCGACGCGGGCGGCCGCCACGAGCTCGTCGAGCTGGTCCAGCCCCGGTTGGGGGTTCCGGGCGGCCGGCTCGTCCGGATCGGCCCGCAGGACCGTCAGCAGCCGGCGCAGCTCGGTGAGCGCCTCCCGGCCGGTGTCCCGGATCGCGGCGAGACTCTCCCGGCCGGCTGCCGGCAGTCCGGGCGTGGCCACGCGGGCCGTTTCGGCCCGAACCACCATCAGTGACACGTGGTGCGCCACCACGTCGTGCAGCTCCCGGGCGATGCGGGAACGCTCGTCGAGGATTGCCCGCTCGGTGAGCAGCTGCCCGCGCACCCGCCGCGCGTCGCCGAGCCAGGCCGCGGCCAGGCCCAGGCAGAGCAGGAGCAGGGCGAGCGGGCGGGCCGTGCTGTCGCCGCTGTACGGGTACACCGCGTTGCCGGCCAGCGGGATCACGGCCAGGCCGGTGAGCCGGCGACGGTGCCGCGCGGCGACCTGGTACAGCACAGCGAGCTGGCCGACCAGGGCCGTGACGGGCAGCATCGGGCGCATGGTGAGCAGGGCGACCACGGCTGCGGCGACGACGACCGCCACCACGGTCGGGAAACGGTGCCGAACGGCCAGCGGCGCCGTCGCCGCCACACTCGCCGCAACCCCCTCGTCGGACAGCCCGACCAGGTGTGCCTCGGCCACGCCGGCCACGGCCAGCAGCACGCCGGACACCACCGGCCAGTCCCGCCAGGCCAGTAGCCGCCGGCCGATGTCAGCGAGCCCAGTCACCCGGGCATTGTCGCCCCGTCACGCGCCCGGGGCCATCCCCGCGGCGGGGTACCCCTGGCGAGCTACGCGGATGGCTCTGCCGGGCGACGCGCACCGGGTCGTCGCGCGCCTACGGTTCGTTCCATGCAGATGACCCGACGTACGCTGCTCGGCACCGGTACCGCGATCGCCGCAGGCACCGTGCTGCTCGCCGGGCCCGCCGACGCGGCCGCGGCCATGGCGACACCGGCGCTGCGGCTGCCCGCGCCGACCGGCCCGTACCCGGTCGGCTCGGTCGACCTGCACCTCGTCGACCGCCGCCGCACCGACCCGCTCGCCCCGACCCGGCGTCCCCGGGAGCTGATGGTGCGCCTGTGGTACCCGGCCCGCCGCAGCCCCGGGCCGCTCACCCCGTACCTGGGCCCGACCCTCAGCCGGCTCCTCGTCGGCGAGATCAACATGCTCACGGACACCGACCACCCGCCGGACCTGTTGACGTTCCCGACGCCCGGCCGGACGAACGCGCCCCGTGCCGCCGGTACGCACCCGCTCGTGCTGTTCTCGCCCGGCCGGAGCACCAACGCCGCCTTCTACACCGGCCTGCTGACCGAGCTGGCGAGCCGGGGGCTCGTGGTGGCCGCGATCGACCACACCTTCGACGCGCCGGTGGAGTTCACGGACGGGCGGGTCGAGCTCCCACCATCCGATGTGGACGAGGCCACGCTGCTGGCGACCCGGGTCGCCGATGTCCGGTTCGTGCTCGGCCGGCTGGGCGACCGGGCGGCGGTCGTGGGTCACTCGCTCGGCAGCCGTACCGCCATCGACGCCATCGACCAGGATCACCGGTTCGCCGCGGGCATCGCCATCGACGGCAACCCGTTGGGCGACGCGAGCCTGCGCGCACCCTTCCTGCTGCTGGGCAACCAGGGCCACCGCCGGGCGGAGGACCCGGACTGGGCCGCCTTCTACGACCGGCTCCGCGGGCCTCGACGGCATCTGGTCGTCGACGGGGCCGAGCACCACGACTTCACCGATCTGACCGTCTTCAAGGCCACCGTGGACATCGGCGGGGTGTTCGAGCTCGGGCCGATCGACGGCCGGCGGGCGCTGGCGATCACACGCACGTTCGCCACCGCGTGGCTCACCGACCGGTCGGCTCCATTGCTGTGCGGCGAGTCCGCCCAGTTCCCGGAGGTCGACTTCCAACCCTGAGGGCCGCGTACCGGGCGGGCGCCCGGTACGCAGCCAAGGGCAGCTCAGCGCTGGTGCGCCGGCTCGCGGGGCGGGGCCTCCACCGCCGCGGCCGGTGGCACCGGGCGGCCGGGCAGCAGGCGGTCCAGCCAGGCCGGGAGCCACCAGTTCGCGCGGCCCAGCAGCGTCATCGTCGCCGGGACCAGGACCATCCGGACCACCGTCGCGTCCACGAAGATGGCCGTCGCCAGCCCCAGGCCGAACATCTTCGTCGACGGGTCCCCGGCGAACGAGAACGACAGGAACACCGCCACCATGATCAGGGCCGCCGACGTGATCACCCGCGCCGTGCCGGCCACCCCCTCCACCACCGCCGCGGCGTTGTCACCGGTGCGGTCGTACTCCTCACGGACCCGCGAGAGCAGGAAGACCTCGTAATCCATCGACAGACCGAACAGGATCGCGAACAGGAACATGGGAATGAACGACACGATCGGTACCGTCGACTCCAGGCCGATCAGCGAACCACCCCAGCCCCACTGGAACACCGCCACCAGCACCCCGTACGAGGCACCGATGCTCAGCAGGTTGAGCAGCACCGCCTTCAACGGGACCAGCACCGAGCGGAAGACCAGCAGCAACAGGACGAACGACAGGGCCAGGACCGCGGCCACGAAGAACGGGAGACGCTCGCTGGTACGGCGGCCCACGTCCGACAGCGCGGCCGCGGCACCGCCGACGTGCGCCGACGCCGGGCCGGCGCCGACCACCGACGGGAGGACCGTCGCGCGGAGCCGGGCCACCGTGTCCGCCGTCGCGCGGTCCTGCGGGCCCGTGGTCGGGACCACCACCAGGGTCGCGACGCCGGCTGCGGTGTCGACCTGCGGCGGGGCGACCGACGCGATGCCCGGGTCGGCGGCGACGGCCGTGGCCAGGCGGTCCGCCACGGCCGGGTCACCGGCGAGGTCCACGGCGATCACGAGCGGGCCGTTGGTGCCGGGGCCGAACGCCGCGGCCACCAGGTCGTAGGCCTGGCGCTCGGTGCGGCCCGACGGCAGCGAGCCGTCGTCGGGCAGGCCGACCCGCAGGGCGAACAGCGGCAGGGTCGCGGTCACCAGCAGCGCGGTCGCGCCGATCGCGTACAGCGCCGGGTGGCGGTTGACGTGCCGGATCCACGGGCGCCAGCCGATGCCGCGGGAGCGGCCGAGGCGGTGGGACCGGGCCAGCCGCGCACCGGCGAGGCCCAGGAACGCCGGCAGGAGCGTCACCGACGCGACCACCATCACCAGCACGACGATCGAAACGGCGAGGCCGCCGACCGTCATGAACGGGACGTTCGCGACCGCCATGCCGAGGATCGAGACGACGACGGTACCGCCGGCGAAGACGACCGGGCGCCCCGCGGTGGCGACCGCCAGCCCGGCGGCGGCGTGGTGTTCGACGCCCTGCCTGAGGTACTCGCGATGACGGGCGAGGACGAACAGGGCGTAGTCGATGCCCACGCCCAGGCCCACCATGCTGCCGAGCACCGGGGCGAACGTCGGGATCTGGATCGCGCCGGCGAGGACCGTCATGGTGGACACGCCGACGGTGAGCCCGAACAGCGCCATGCCGATGGGCAGCGCGGCGGCGACGAGCGAGCCGAACGCCAGGAACAGGATCGCGGCCGCGGCGAGCAGGCCGATCAGCTCGCCGGGGCCGGCGCCGGCGTCGGAGAAGACGTAGAAGAGGTCGCCGCCCATCTCGATGCGCAGCGGCAGCTCCCCGCGCAGGCGCTCGACCAGGCGCACGAGGGCATCGAGGTCGGCGGCCGTCAGCTGGCCCTGGTCGGGGTACTGCACCCGGACCACGGCGACGCGGCCGTCGGGCGAGACGAGCTCGGCGGCGCTGACGACGTGCGGCAGGCGGCGCAGCTCGTCCTGCAGGCGGGCGAGGGCCTCCTCCGGTACCGGCGAACCGGCGTCCAGCGGCGTGGCGACGACCTGCGCGGTCATCCCCGCCTGACCGGTGCCGGCCCGCTCGATGAGCGCGGCGGCCTGCTGCGAGTCGAGTCCGGGGGCGGTCATCTCGTCGGCGGTGCGCCCGCCGAGGGTCGCCGCGGCGACCACCGCGACCGCCGCGGCCAGCAGCCAGGCCGCGATCACCCGCCACGGGTGGCGGGCGGCGCTCCCGCCGAGGCGGGACAGGGCATTCGACAGCATCGGGGCTCCTCCGGGTCGCGGTTTTCGTCACCGCCGAGGTTCGCCGTCGCGGCGCCGCCGGACATCGGCGCGGAAGCCGCGGTTCCGCCCGTCCCCGGGCCGAGCGGCGCACCGTCCTTTCGGCCGATGTGCGCCGCCGCAGGCTCCCTACGCTGAGAACGTGCTCCGCGACGACCTGCGAACCCTCTGGACCGAGCCCCGCCCGCCGGGCGCGCCCGGCCGGGTGTGGCGCGACTGGGTCGTGCTCGCCGCGGGCCTGGCCGCGCTCGCCGCCGAGACCGTGCTGCGCGACGACCTCGTGTGGGCGCCGGTCGCCGTCGCGCTCGGCGTGTGGCTGGTCGGGCTGACCCTGTGGCGGCGGACCCACCCGCTCGGCACGATCGCGCTCGCGTTCGCGGCCGTGACCGCAGTCGGGCTGGCCACGCTCATCGGCGACCCGCCGGCCCCGGTCGGCCCCTACACGGGCCTGGTCATGCTGCTACTGGTGTACGCGCTGCCCCGCTGGGGTTCGGGCCGGGAGGTCGTGATCGGCGCCGCGGTGATCGTCGCCGGCGTCCTGTTCTCGGGGGTCACCGACGGCACGCCGCCCGTCGAGTTGCTCGTCGGCTTCGCGTTCCTGCTGCTGCCCGGGGTCGTCGGCGCGTCGGTGCGGTTCCGGGCGGTCGCCCGCGAGCGGCAGCTCGACCGGGTGCGGTCCCGCGAGCGTGAGCAGCTGGCCCGCGAGCTGCACGACACGGTCGCTCACCACGTGTCGGCGATGGTGATCCGCGCTCAGGCCGGCCGGGTCGTCGCCGGGAACGACCCGGCGGCCGCGGTCGAGGCGCTCGAAGGGGTCGAGGAGGAGGGCGCGCGCACCCTGGAGGAGATGCGGGCCATGGTCGCCGCGCTGCGCGACCGCGGCGCCGGCGCCGACCTGGCCCCACCGGCCGGCGTCGCCGACCTGGAGCGGCTCGTGCGGGCGCCGGGTGGGCGGCTGCGGGTCGACCTCGGCCTCGACGGCGACCTCGACGCCCTGCCGCCGACCGTGGACGCGGCGGTGTACCGCATCGTGCAGGAGTCGGTGACCAACGCCATGCGGCACGCGGCCGACGCGACCGAGGTCGTCGTGCGGGTGAGCGGCGAGCCGCGGCGGGTCCGCGTCACCGTCGACGACGACGGCGCGCGCCCCGGCCGGGTCCGCGACGGGTACGGCCTGGCCGGGCTGCGCGAGCGCGCCACCCTGCTCGGCGGCGAGCTGCACGCCGGCCCGGGCCCCGACCGGGGCTGGCGGGTCGCGGCCGAACTGCCCCGCGGAAGGACGGACAACGGTGCCCATCCGCGTCCTCGTCGCTGACGACCAGGCGATCATCCGGACCGGGCTGCGCATCATGCTGAACGCGCAGCCCGGCATCGACGTGGTCGCCGAGGCCGCCGACGGGCGGGAGGCGGTCCGCCTGGCCCGCGACCTGCGCCCCGACGTGTGCCTGTTCGACATTCGGATGCCGGTGCTCGACGGGCTGGAGGCGACCCGGCTGCTGGCCGGCCCCGGCGTCGCCGACCCGCTGGTCGTGGTCGTGATCACCACGTTCGACCTCGACGAGTACGTCTACGGCGCCCTGCGCAACGGCGCCCGCGGCTTCCTGCTCAAGGACGCCGGGCCGGAGCTGCTGACCCAGGCCGTCCGGTCGGCCGCCGACGGCGAGGCCCTCATCGCGCCGAGCGTCACCGTCCGCCTGCTGCGCACGTTCGCCGACGTGCCGGCGGGCCGGCCGGCCGCGCAGCCGATCGCCCCCGTCACCGCCCGCGAGGAGGAGGTCCTGCTCGCCGTCGCCCGCGGCCTGACCAACACCGAGATCGCCGACACCCTGCACATCAGCCTGAGCACGGTGAAGACCCACCTGGCGAGCCTCATGGCGAAGCTGGGCGCCCGCAACCGGGTGGAGATCGCCATGTGGGCGTACGAGACGCGCCGTATCATCCCTTCCCTATGAGCAGCGTCCTGGTCGTCGGCGGCAGCGGGCTGCTCGGGCGGGAGCTCGTCCGGCAGGCCCTGGCCGCCGGCCGGCCGACCACCGCGACCTTCCACCGCGCCGCGGCGCCCATCGACGGCGCCGACTGGCGCGCGGTCGACATCCGCGACCGCGCGGCGGTCGCGGCGCTGGCCGCCGAGGTCCGGCCGGACGTGGTCGTCAACGCCGCCTACCAGCAGGGCGACTGGGTCACCACGGCGGACGGCGGCATGCACGTCGCGGCGGCGGCCGCCGCGGCCGGGGCCCGGCTCGTGCACGTGTCGAGCGACGCGGTGTTCTCGGGCGCGGCCGAGCGCTACCCCGAGACCAGCCCGCCCGACCCGATCACGCCGTACGGCGCCGCGAAGGCCGCGGCCGAGACCGCCGTCGCCGGCCTGGACCCGGCCGCGGTCATCGCCCGCACGTCGCTCATCGTCGGCGGCGGCGAGTCGCTGCACGAGCGGACCGCCCACGCCCTCGTCGCCGGCACCGCGCCCGGCGCGCTCTTCACCGACGACGTGCGCTGCCCGGTCCACGTCAGCGACCTCGCCGCGGCGCTGCTGGAGCTGGCCGGCACCGGGCACCGCGGCGTCCACCACGTCGCCGGCGCCGACGCGGTCAGCCGCCACGAGCTGGGCACGCTGATCGCCCGCCGGGACGGCCTCGACCCGTCGCGGCTGCCGGCCGCCTCGCGCGCCGCGAC